>JAABPT010000377.1 GCA_011391855.1 Burkholderiales bacterium | reverse complement strand
GACAACCTGCATCGCAACGTGCTGTTCCGCGATGGCAAGGACAAGGCCGATCAGATCATCCCGTTGTCTTACTACGACACCGGGGATCCCGAAGACCTCTGGAAGTGGATGGCCGATTACGAGAAGAAGACCGGCGGCAAGATGCTGGCGATTGCGCACAACGGCAACCTGTCGAACGGGCTGATGTTCGACGACGTGACGCTGACCACGAAGAAGCCGCTCGACCGCGACTACGCCGAACGCCGCATGCGTTGGGAGCCGATCTACGAAACCACCCAGCCCAAGGGTGACGGCGAGACGCACCCGGCACTGTCGCGCAACGACGAGTTCGCCAACTTCGAACGCTGGGACAAAGGCAGCTTCGGGCCGATACTCAAGACGCCCGACATGCTGCCGCGCGAATACACGCGCGAGACCTTCAAACGCGGGCTGGCCTATGAGGCCAAGCTCGGTGTCAACCCGTTCAAGTTCGGCCTCATCGGCTCGACCGACTCCCATACGGGCCTGGCCACCACCACCGAGGACAACTGGTTTGGCAAGGTGGCCGTGCTGGAACCCTCCGCCGACCCGATCCGCTTCAATGAAGTGATCGTGGGCCGGGTGCCGGCCGACCGCGCGCGCAGCAATCAGCATCTGGCGCGCGAGACCAGTGCATCGGGCCTGGCCGCCGTCTGGGCGCGCGACAACACGCGCGAGGCGCTGTGGGATGCGATGGCCCGCAAGGAGGTCTACGCCACCACCGGCACGCGGCTGCAGGTGCGGGTGTTCGGCGGCTTCGACTTCGGGCTCAACGACATGGAGCGCAGCGACTTTGCCGAGATGGGCTATGCGCGCGGTGTGCCAATGGGCGGCGACCTGACGGCCGCACCAGCCGGCAAGGCGCCCACGATGCTGATCCGAGCGATGCGCGACGCCGATGGCGCCAACCTCGACCGCGTGCAGGTCATCAAGGGCTGGCTCGACGCTGCGGGCAAGACGCACGAGAAGGTCTACGACGTGGCCTGGTCCGGCAGTCGCAAAGCGGGCAAGGACGGCAAGCTGCCGGCGGTGGGCAATACGGTGAACGTCAAGGACGCCAGCTACACCAACGCCATCGGCGCAGCCACGCTCAGTGCGCACTGGAAAGACCCGGCCTTCGACGCCAGGCAGCGCGCTTTCTACTATGTGCGCGTGCTCGAGATCCCGACACCGCGCTGGACCACCTTTGACGCCAAGATCTTCGGCGTGAAGCTGCCCACCGACGTGCCGGCGAGCATCCAGGAGCGCGCGTACACCTCGCCGATCTGGTACACGCCTTCGTGACGGCGAGGCATCGAGGAAGAGGCACCTTGCCACGCGGCCTGACCGCGTGCGCCCCGGCGCTATGCGCCAGTGCTGCCGCGTGGTCGTGCGGCTTCGACGATCCCCATTCCGCGACGGTGCAACGCGGCATGATGAACCTCGCTTTCCCGAAGTCGGCCTACGTGCGCACGGCCATCTGGCAGGCGCAACTGGCCGGCGAGTTGCCGCGCGACGCGCTGGCCGGGCGCGACGACCTCGCGCCGCAGGCGATCAGCACGCTGCAACTGATGCACGCCACCATGCTGCTCAAGCGCCTGGCCGGCCAACTCGGCGCCGTGCCCGATGCAGCCGAGCACCCGAGCGTGGCCCTGGTGCTGATGGGCCCGATGCTGTGGAGCCGCCTCGAGCTGCAGGGCGGCAGCCTGCAGGCGCGCGTGCATGTGAACGGCGCGCAGCCCGGTGACGTGGTGCTCGTGACCGACACCCCGGCGATCGAGGCCATCGTCGAGGGCAGCCTGCGTTTCGAGCAGGCGATCGAGCGCGGTCTGGTGCGGCTGTACGGGCCGCAGGCACAGGTTGATCGCCTCGCGACCTGGCTGGCCGCCGTCTGAGTCCGACGGGTTCTGAAACGATGGCGCCGTCTACCCAGGCAGCGACCCGGCCCGCGCGCTGGTGGCGCGAACCGCTCCTGCACTTCGCGCTGATCGGCGCACTGCTCTTCGTGGTTTATGGCCGCGTGAACCCGGCCGCTGATGCCGGCCAGCGCATCGTCGTGACGCAGGCCGTGGTCGACGATCTGGCGCGCCAGCACCAGGCGCGCTGGATGCGGCCTGCCAGCGAGCAGGAGCTGGCCGACCTCGTCGAGGCCCACGTACGCGACGAGATCCTGTACCGCGAAGGCCTGGCGCTCGGGTTCGACCGCGACGACCCGGTGATCAAGCGGCGCGTGCGGCAAAAGCTCGATCTCATGGCCGAGGAACAGTTGTCCGGGGCGGCGGCGACCGACGTCGAGCTGGCGGCCTATCTGACGCAGAACCCGGCCCGGTTCACGCGGCCGGGGACGCTGAGTTTCGAGCAGCTGTTCTTCGACGGCACCGCCTCGGCGGCCGACGTGGAACGTGCGGTCGCGAGCGCGCGCGCCGCGCTGGCAAGCGGCGCCGACCCGGCCAAGCTGGGGCAGCCGACGCTGCTGCCGCGGCGCATCGACCAGATGCCAACGGACCTGGTTGCACGCGACTTCGGCGCCGGCTTCGCCGAGCAAGTGGCCCAGCTGCCTGAAGGCGTGTGGACCGGGCCGGTCGCGTCGGGCCTGGGCGCGCATCTGGTGCGGGTGTCGGCGCGTACGCCGGCAGCGCTGCCACCGCTGGAAGACGTGCGCCAGCGGGTCGCGCGAGACTGGGAAAACGACCGCCGCGACCGTTCGAGCAGCGCGAGCTACCGCCAACTGCGCGACCGCTACGAGGTGGTGATCGAAGCCGCATTGACGGCGTCGGCCGCTGCGCGATGAGTGCCTGGTTGCGCCGGCTGGGCCTGCTCGTCCTGCTCGGCATGGGCCTGGCGCTGCCGGCCGCAGCCGACGAGTTCCGCCCCGCGTATCTGCAGTTGCGCCAGGTCGACGCCACCACCTACGAGGTGATGTGGAAGCTGCCGGCGCTGGACGAGTCGACGACACTCAGGTTGCGCCCGCAGTTTCCGCCCGGCACGCTGGACATCACGCCGTTGCGCAGCAGTTATGCCGCAGGCACGGCGGTGCAGCGATGGCGCGTGCAGGCCGAAGGCGGGCTGGCCGGCAAGGCGATCGAGTTCCCGAACCTGGCCGCCAGCCGCATCGATGTGCTGGTGCGCGTACAGCGCATCGACGGCACGGCGCAGGTCGGACGCGTGCTGCCGGTCGTGCCAAGCTTCGTCGTCACTGCCAGCCCGGGAGCCTTCGAGGTAGCGCAGACCTACACCGTGCTCGGCATCGAGCACATCCTGACCGGCTTCGACCACCTGCTGTTCGTGCTGGCGCTGTTGATCCTGGTGCAGGGCATGCGGCGCCTGATCATGACCATCACCGCATTCACGCTGGCGCACAGCCTGACACTCTTTGCCGCCGCGCTGGGCTGGCTGACTGTGCCCGGTCCGCCGGTGGAGGCGGTGATCGCGCTGTCGATCGTCTTCGTCGCCGGCGAGATCGTGCACGCGCGCCAGGGCCGGCCCGGGCTGACTCAGCGCCGGCCGTGGATCGTCGCTTTCAGCTTTGGCCTGCTGCATGGCCTGGGCTTCGCCGGCGCGCTGGCCGAGGTGGGGTTGCCACCGCTGTCGATCCCGATGGCACTGCTGTTCTTCAATGTCGGCGTCGAGATCGGCCAGCTGATCTTCATCGCCGTGGTGCTGGCTGTCATTGCCGTCGCGCGCCACATCGCCCGCCGCCTGAAGATCGTCGCGCCTGCGTGGTGGTGGCGCGTGCCGCCCTATGCCATTGGCGGGATCGCAAGCTTCTGGGTGGTGCAGCGCGTGGCGGCGTTCTGAAAGCGGCCTGCAGATGTCAAGCCAAACACGAGCGATGTCCAACTGGATCGAAGCGCCCGGCTCGAGTGATGGCGATGGGCTGCCGTACGCACTGGCACTGCAGAACGGTGCTCGGACATGAACGGTTTCAGCCTGCACGCGGCCGTGCGCTGCAGTGCCGACGAGCGCCAGTCGCGGGAGCATCTTCACCGCGACACTGCCCGCCTGGCGCCGGCCAACAAGCGGGTGCGACTCAACGCCATCGGGCAGGTCGTGTTGAAGCCGAAGGCGCTTGGAGCGCGATGGCGCCACGGACCTGACAATGTCGCTGGCGGAGTTCATGCGGCGGATGGTGGTGCGGGGTCCACGCTCTGCCCTGCCGTCGACTTGGTTCTTGCCATTCAACGACCGGTTTGTGACACCGAATCGCGCGACTTGTAGGACCGCTGAGGGTCGCTATGCAAAGCTATCCGGTTCAGGGGGCGTGCAAATATTTCATGACCTCGATTGTCGTGCCTGCGCCTCGGCCTTGCTGGCGTCGGGCCCGGCCGCCGGGGCCTGCCCTGTCAGCTGCCAACGCCGGCCAGCACCGCCGCGCCCAGCGAAGCGAATACCACCGCCGCGATGCGGTGCACCCAGTGCGCCGGCACCAGTTTCACCGCGCGTTCGCCCAGCAGCACCGCCGGCACATTGGCGATCATCATGCCCAGCGTGGTGCCCACGACGACAGCCGGCAAGGCCTGGTACTTCGCGGCCAGCATGATGGTGGCGATCTGCGTCTTGTCGCCCATCTCGGCCAGGAAGAAGGCGACCACGGTGATGCCGAACACGCCCAGCCGGCCGGGTCCGTGCCCTTCGCTGGCCTCCACCTCGTCGGGCACCAGCATCCACAGCGCCACGGCGATGAACGAGCCGCCCAGGATCCAGCGCATCCACACCGGGTCGACCACGCTGGTGAGCCAGGCGCCCAGCCAGCCGGCCAGGGCGTGATTGGCCAGCGTGGCCACCAGGATGCCGGCGATGATGGGTTTCGGCTGGCGCCAGCGCGCGGCCAGCAGCAGTGCGAGCAACTGCGTCTTGTCGCCGATCTCGCCGAGGGCGACGACGCCGGTGGAGACGGCAAAGGCTTCAAACATCGGAGCGGCCGATCAGGCGCTGGCGATCCGGCGCTGTCGATCAGTCGCGATCGAGCCAAATCGCCATGCCCTGCGCGTTGAGCTCCAGGTCCATGGCGAGCAGTTGCGCGATGGCCGCGGGCTCCATCGTGCAGCCGTGGGCGGCCAGGCTGCGCGTGAAGATGTCCAGCTGACCGCGCTGGAGGGCCTCGTGGCGGTCGGGCGCGTGCCGGCAGGCCTGGCCCAGCACCACCAGCTCGTCGATCAGCGCCAGCAGCCGCTCACCCAGGGTCTGCACGCTGCCCACGCGGCCGAAGTGGGTGAGGTACATGCAGGCCGGGTCGGCGGCCAGCAGGCCGCGGATCGATGCCTGCAGCACGGGCGGTTCGAATTGCACCGGCGTGGTGGTGGGCAGGATGAAGGGCCCTTGCGTGGTGTCGAACTCGCGGTAGCTCAGGCCGAAGGTGTCGCCGGTGAACCAGCCGCGCGTGGTGGCGTCCCACACGCAGTGGTGGTGGCGGGCGTGGCCGGGGGTGTCGGCAAAAGTCAGCGTGCGGCCGGCCAGTTGCACGGCCATGCCGTCGTGTGTGGCACTGGCGCGCTCGGCGGGCACCGGCACCAGGCGGCCGTAGGAGCGCTCCATTTCGGCAGGGCCGTAGACCGCCAGCGCCCCTTGCCACAGCGCGCTCGGGTCGACCATGTGGCGCAGGCCGCGCGGGTGCACCAGCATTCGAGCCCGCGGCAGTTCCTGCATCAGCGCGCCGGCGCCACCCGCGTGGTCCAGGTGCACGTGCGTGGGGATCACCCAGTCCACCGCGTTGCGCGCCAGTCCCAGGGCTTCCAGCGCGCCCAGCAGGCGCGGCACGGCGTAGGTGGTGCCGGTGTCGACAAAGGCGGCGCGGCCTTCGTGAACGATCAGGTAGGCGGCGTCGAAGCGGTCGCGGTGGAAGCCGGTATCGACGGCATGGATGCCGTCGCCGAGGGCTTCGACATAGGAGGGCAGGGCAGGCGACATGCTGGAATTGTCCGTGATCACTTCGCCACCGCCGATCGTTTACTTGTAAAGCACTTCGCTGCGACAATGATCCGAGGAGACCCAAGGACCATGCGCATCGTCTGCATCGGCGGCGGCCCCGCCGGCCTGTATTTCGCGCTTCTGATGAAGAAGCTGAACCCGGCGCACAGCATCACGGTGGTCGAACGCAACCGGCCCTACGACACCTTCGGCTGGGGCGTGGTCTTCTCCGACGCGACGATGGAGAACATGCGCCAGTGGGACACCGAGACGGCCGACGCCGTGGAGGTGGCGTTCAACCACTGGGACGATATCGAGCTGCATTTCAAGGGCCGGTGCATCCGCAGCGGCGGTCACGGCTTCGTGGGCATCGGACGCAAGAAGCTGCTCAATATCCTGCAGCGGCGCTGCGAGGCGCTGGGCGTGGAACTGGTGTTCGAGACCGAGGCGGATTCGGATGCCGACTATCCCGACGCCGACCTCGTGATCGCCAGCGACGGCATCAATTCGCGCATCCGCCAGAAGTACGCTGAAGTCTTTCAGCCCGATATCGTGGCGCGGCCCAACCGTTTCATCTGGCTGGGCACCACACGGCTGTTCGACGCCTTCAACTTCTTGTTCGAGAAGACCGAGCACGGCTGGTTCCAGGCCCACGTGTACAAGTTCGACGACAGCACCACGACCTTCATCGTGGAGACGCCGGAGGACGTGTGGCGGGCGCACGGCCTGGACCAGGCGAACGTGGAGCAGTCGATCGAATTCTGCGAGCGGCTCTTTGCGCTGCACCTGCAGGGCCACCCGCTGCTGAGCAATGCGCGCCACCTCGACCCGTTGAATCGCGGCTCGGCCTGGATCAATTTCCAGCGTGTGCGCTGCAGGCAATGGCACCACTTCAACGGCCGCAGCCACGTGGTGCTGATGGGCGACGCGGTGCATACGGCACACTTCGCCATCGGCTCGGGCACCAAGCTGGCGCTGGAAGACGCGATCGAACTGACGCGGTTGTTCAAGGAGGCGAAGTGGTCGGCGTCCGCAGTGGACGACGTGGCGGACATTCCCGACGTGCTGGCGAAATACCAGGCTGCGCGCGAAGTCGACGTATTGCGGCTGCAGAACGCGGCCTGGAACGCAATGGAATGGTTCGAGGTGGTGGGCACGCGCTATTGCGACCAGTTGCCGCCCGAGCAGTTCATGTACAGCATGCTCACGCGCAGCCAGCGCATCAGCCACGAGAACCTGCGCCTGCGCGATGCCGCCTGGCTGGAGGGTTACGAGCGCTGGTTCGCCGAGCGTGCGCTGCAGGGGGTGCCGGCCGAGGCTCGTGCCGGCTTGACGTTGCCCGCTGGTGTCAAGCCGCCGAGCCCGATGTTCACGCCGTATTCCCTGCGTGGCCTGACGGTACCGAACCGCGTTGTCGTCTCACCCATGGCGATGTATTCGGCGCAGGACGGGTTGCCCAACGATTTTCATCTGGTGCACTTCGGCGCGCGTGCGCTGGGCGGCGCGGGGCTGCTGTACACCGAGATGACCTGCGTCAGCCCAGACGCGCGCATCACGCCGGGCTGCGCCGGCCTGTGGAACGACGCGCAGCGCGACGCCTGGAAGCGCATCGTCGATTTCGTGCACGGCCACAGCGGCGCGAAGATGGGCATCCAGCTCGGCCACGCCGGCCGCAAGGGCAGCACCCAGCTCGGCTGGCAGCGTGCCGACGAACCGCTGCCAAGCGGTAACTGGCCACTGGTGTCCGCGTCGCCCATTCCCTATGGGCCGAACTCGCAAGTGCCGCGCGAGATGACACGCGCCGATATGGACCGCATCACCGCCGACTTCGTCGCCGCCACGCAGCGTGCGGCAGACGCCGGCTTCGACATCCTGGAACTGCACTGCGCGCACGGCTACCTGCTGTCGAGCTTCCTCTCGCCGCTGACCAACCGGCGCAGCGACGCCTACGGCGGCGCGGTGGACAGGCGCGCGCGCTGGCCGCTGGAGGTCTTCGCCGCCATCCGCGCCGCGTGGCCGCAGGAGCGGCCGATCTCGGTGCGCCTGAGCTGCCACGACTGGTTTCCCGGCGGCAACACCGCCGACGACGCGGTGGCCATCGCGCGCCTGTTCCAGGTCGCGGGCGCCGACATCATCGACTGCTCGTCGGGCCAGGTGGTCGCCGAACAGAAGCCGGTCTACGGCCGCATGTACCAGACGCCGTTTGCCGACCGCATCCGCAACGAGGTCGGCATTCCCACCGTGGCCGTGGGCGCCATCTTTGAGGCCGACCATGTGAACATGGTCATCGCCGCCGGCCGCGCCGACCTGTGCGCCGTGGCGCGGCCGCACCTGGCCGACCCGGCGTGGACGCTGCACGAGGCGGCGAAGATCGGCCATGACGTCATCGCCTGGCCGGTTCAGTATCTGTCGGGCCGCGGCCAGTACCAGACGAACCTGAAGCGAGCCCAGTCATGAACCCAGACCGACGCCCCTTCCAGCATCACGCCACGCGCCACTTCGGCTGGCACTGCAGCGAAGACGGCCGCGTGGCCACGATCACGCTGAACCGACCCGAGAAGAAGAACCCGCTCACCTTCGAAAGTTACGCCGAATTGCGCGACCTGTTCCTGGGCCTGCAGCACGCCAGCGACGTGCGCGTGGTGGTGGTCACCGGGGCCGGCGGCAATTTCTGTTCGGGCGGCGACGTCTTCGAGATCATCGAGCCGCTGACGAAGATGCCGGCGCCCGAGCTGCTGCGCTTCACGCGCATGACCGGCGACCTGGTGAAGGCCATGAAGCGTGCGCCGCAGCCCATCGTCGCCTCCATCGACGGCATCTGCGCCGGCGCCGGCGCCATGATCGCGCTGGCCGCCGACCTGCGCCTGGCCACGCCGGCGGCGAAGACGGCCTTCCTGTTCACGCGCGTCGGCCTGGCGGGCGCGGACATGGGCGCCTGCGGGCTGCTGCCGCGCGTCATCGGCCAGGGCCGGGCGACCGAGTTGCTGCTGAACGGCCGCGCGATGACCGCCGAAGAGGGGCTGAACTGGGGCTTCTTCAACGCCTTGCATGCAGGCGAAGACCTGCTCGCGGCGGCGCAGGCCCAGGCACGAACGCTGGCCGACGGCCCCTGGTTCGCACACACCATCACCAAGACCATGCTCAACCAGGAATGGGCCATGGGCATCGAGGAGATGATCGAGAGCGAAGCCCAGGCACAGGCGCTGTGCATGCTGACGCAGGATTTCAAGCGCGCCTTCGACGCTTTCGCGGCGAAGCAGCAGCCGAAGTTCGAGGGCAACTGACGTGGCGCGGCCCGATCGACTGGACCACCTGGCGCTGCCCTTCTTCGACGACAGCCACCGTGCGCTGGCCAGCGAACTCGATGGCTGGTCGGCACAGCACCTGGTGGGAATCGACCATCACGATACCGACCGCACCTGCCGTGCCCTGGTGCGCGCGCTGGGTGAAGCCGGCTTCCTGCGCCACTGCGTGCCCGCGGCGTATTCGCAAGGCGCGGCCGACGGCCGCGGGGGCCGCGCGAGCGCAGCGCTGGACTCGCGTGCCCTCGTCGTCTGCCGCGAGACGCTGGCGCGCCACGACGGCCTGGCCGATTTCGCCTTCGCGATGCAAGGCCTGGGCAGCGGCCCGGTCACGCTGGCCGGCAGCGCGGCGCTGCAGGCCGAGGTGCTGCCGCGGGTGGCGCGCGGCGAGTGGATCAGTGCGTTTGCGCTTTCGGAGCCGGACGCCGGTTCCGACGTGGCCGCCATCGCCTGTACGGCGCGCGAAGTCGGCGACGCCTATGTGCTCGACGGCGAGAAAACCTGGATCAGCAACGGCGGCATCGCCGATGTCTATTGCGTCTTCGCGCGGACAGGCGATGGCGCTGGCGATAGCGCTGGCGATGGCGCTGGCGATCTCGCCGGCGGATCGGCGCCGCGCCGCGGCACACGCGGCCTGAGCGCCTTCCTGGTGCACGCCGGTACGCCGGGCTTCGAGATCGCCGAGCGCATCCAGGTCATCGCGCCGCACCCACTGGCGCGGCTGCGCTTCACGGGCTGCCGCGTGCCCAAGTCGCAACTGCTCGGCGCACCGGGCGAGGGCTTCAAGCTGGCGATGCGCACACTGGACATCTTCCGCGCCTCGGTGGCCGCAGCTGCGCTGGGCTTCGCCCGGCGCGCGCTCGACGAAGCGCTGGCCTACTCGCAGGGCCGGCGCATGTTCGGCCAGCATCTCGCCGACTTTCAGCTCACCCAGGCCACGCTGGGCGACATGGCGGCCGATATCGACGCTGCGGCGCTGCTCACCTACCGCGCCGCCTGGCTGCGCGACAGCGGAGCCGGTGACGCGAATGCGGGCGTGAAAGGCGGCCGCCGCACCACGCGCGAAGCAGCGATGGCCAAGCTGGTGGCTACCGAAAACGCCCAGCGTGTGATCGACCGCGCGCTGCAGATGCACGGTGGCAGCGGTGTGCGCGTGGGCTCGGTGGTGGAGTCGCTGTACCGCGAGATCCGCGCCCTGCGCATCTACGAAGGCGCCAGCGAGGTGCAGCGGCTGATCATCGGGCGCGACCTGCTTTCGGCGTGACGCCAGGCCACGCGACGGCGCGCTGCCCGTGCCTGCTCAGCGTGGCGGCAGCGACTGCTTGAGCCGGCCCAGCAGGTCGAACAACTGCGCCTGCTGCTCGGCCGTCAAGCCCGAGAACAGATCCATCACCCAGGCCTCGTGTGCGCGCGCCATGGCGCGGAACTGGCGCCGGCCCTCGGGCGTGAGCTGCACCGTCCAAGCCCGGCGGTCGCTGGGGTCGTCGTGGCGCTCCACCAGCCCTTCGGCCACCAAACGGTCGGTGAGTCCGGTGACGTTGCCTCCGGTCACCATGAGCCGGCGCGAGAGTTCGCGCATCTTCATTCCGCCGGGCTGGCGGTCGAGCTGCGCCATGAGGTCGAAGCGCGGCAGCGAACCCCGGAACTGCTCGCGCAGCCTTGTGCGCAGCGGCGCTTCGACGAGGTTGTTGCAGGCCAGCAGGCGCAGCCACAGCCGCAGCGCCATGTGGTCGCCGGCGTGGGTGCGGCTTTCGGAATCCACCGGGGCGGGGCCGCCCGGCGCAGCGGCGGTGCTCACACCGCCAGCGGCTTCATTGCGGGCCGAGAACGGTCCACAGCCGCGCGATATCGGCCGCGCCGTCGGTGGCCTTCACGCTGCGCAAGGTCTGCGTCGCGGCGCCCTTGGCCTGGGCGGATTGCAGCTGGGCCATGCCCAGGCGCAGTCGGGCGTCGTCGGGGTGCTTGAGACCACCCTTGGCAATGCCTTGCCGGATCAGTTCGATGCCCTTGTCGGCTTCGCCCAGGGTGACGTAGGCATAGCCCACGCGCACCAGGCCGTCGCCTTCCTTGAAGCCGGCCGCTTCGGTGGTCAGCTCAGCCATCTTGCCGCGGGCTTCGGCTTCCCGCTTCACTGCCAGCTCGCGCAGCCGCTGGTGGCGCGCCGCTTCCGGCCCGGTGCCCAGGGAGCCGGCCTTGTAGCCTTGGTCGATGACGCGCACGGCCTCGGTGGGCAGACCGGCCTGCAAAGCCAGCTGAGCCAACTCCATGTAGTCCTCGGTCTTGACCAGCGTGCCGCTGGCCAGCCGCAGGCGCAGCACATCCAGCTCGAAGCGCGGCGAGAAGCCCGCCTTGCGCGGCAACCGGGCCAGGTAGGCGTTCCAGTAGTCCTTCTTCGGGTAGTAGGCCAGCAGTTTGGCGAGCGTGGCGTCGTGGCCCGCGGCATTGCCGGTGCGCTGCTGGGCGTCGGCCAGGCGCAGCAAGTCGCCTTCGTCCGGCCGGCGTCCGGCCTGCTCGGCCGCTGAAACGGCGGCCGCGGCGTCGCGTCCGATCGCGGCGTAGTCGCCACTGGCGGCCTGCAGGTAGCTCTGCAGCTGCTTGGTGGTGGCGGTGTTGTGCCCGGCTTCGATGGCGCGGTTGAGCCACTCGGCGGCCTTGGCGTTGTTGCGCATCTGCGCGTGGGCCGAGGCCAGCTGTTCGGCCAGCGGTCCCTTTTCCGAGGCACCCGCCTTGCCATAGATGGCTTCCAGGGCCGCGATGGCGGTGGCGTTGTCGCCGGCGCGCTGGGCGGCCGCGGCCTTCATGCGGTCGATCGTCAGTTGCTCTGCCGCGCTGCGGTTGGGCACGGCCTCGGCTTCCCTCACCTTGGCCAGCGCTTCCTTGGCCTTGCCGGCGCGCAGGAGTTCGCCCGCCTGCTGCAGCGGCTTGCCGACTTCGGGCCGCAGCGCTTGCGCCGAGGCCATGCCCAGCCAGCCGGCAGCGACGAGGGCCAGGGTGAGGGCGCGCAAGGTCTTCATGGTCGGGAGCCGGGGAGCGGGAAAGCGGGTGAGACGGTCGAGACGGTCGAGACGGTCACAGGAACTGCTCGTTGCCGACGATGCCGATCTTGGTCACGCCCAGCCGCTGAGCGGTGGCCATGATCATGGCCACGTGCTTGTAGGTGACCAGCTTGTTGGGGCGCAGGTGCACTTCGGGCTGGTCGGCTTGCGCGGCCACGGCGGCCAGGCGGGCTTCGATGGCGGCGCGGTCGCCGGCCTCGATGATCTCGCCGTTCCAGCCGATGGTGCCGTCGAAGTCGACGTCGATGCGGATGATCTCCGGCGGCAGGGGCGGCGAAGCGGCATTGTTGGGCACCGGCATGTTCATCTTCACCGCGTGCGTCTGGATCGGGATGGTGATGATGAACATGATGAGCAGCACCAGCATCACGTCGATCAGCGGCGTGGTGTTGATGTCCATCATCACGTCACCGTCTTCGTCGCCCGAAGACGTGCCTACGTTCATGGCCATGGCGTGCTGTTTCCTTCCTACTGCCGCACGGCGGCACCGGCCGGCGGCTCGGTGATGAAGCCGACTTTGTAGATGCCGGCACGCTGGCAGGCCACGACGACGCGGCCCACGGATTCGTAACGCACTTCCTGGTCGCCGCGGATGTGCACCTCGGGCTGGGGTTCCTTCACCGACTCCACCTTGAGCCGGGTGACCAGGGTCTCGATGTCCGGCAGCCGTTCGATGCCCCAGAAGATCTCGCCTTCGCGATTCACCGCGATGACGATGTTCTCGGGCTTGGTCTGCAGCGGAATGTTGCGCTCCAGCGGCAGTTCGAGCTTGATCGACTGCGTGACCACGGGAATGGTGATCAGGAAGATGATCAGCAGCACCAGCATCACGTCCACCAGGGGTGTGGTGTTGATGGTGTTGTTGAGCTGGTCTTCGCCGCTTTCGTCGGCCGGACCCACGTTCATCGACATGGCTTGTCTCCTGACTGGCGCGTCAAGCGCTCATCGTTTGCCGGCCAGCAGAATGTTGTGCAGGTCGCCTGCGAAGGCTCGCGTGAGGTCCATCACACCCTTGTTGCGGCGCAGCAGCCAGTTGTAGCCCATCACCGCGGGCACGGCCACGGCCAGGCCGATGGCGGTCATGATGAGCGACTCGCCCACCGGGCCGGCCACCTTGTCGATCGATGCCTGGCCCGAGATGCCGATCTTCACCAGGGCGTTGTAAATGCCCCAGACGGTGCCGAACAGACCCACGAACGGCGCCGTGGAGCCCACGGTGGCCAGGAAGGCCATGCCGTCCTGCAAGCGGCCCTGCACATTGCCCACGGCCCGGTCCATCGACATGGTGATCCAGGTGCTCTTGTCGATGGCCTCGACCATCGTGCCCTCGTGGTGCTCGTTGGCCTTGATGCCTCGTTCGGCAATGAAATGCATGGCCGAACCGGACTTCAGGGCGCTGACGCCGGCGTTCACCGAAGCGGCCTTCCAGAAGATCTCGGCGTCGCTGACAGCGCTCTTCATCATGGCGCGCTGCTCGAAGACCTTGGTGAAGATGATGTACCAGCTGCCCATGGACATGATGACCAGGATGATCAGCGTGCCCTTGGCCACGTAGTCGCCCTGGCCCCACAGCGCCTGCAGGCCATACGGGTTCTCGATGGCCTCCTCGGTCATCGCCGCCGACGGGGGTGCGGGCACTGGCGCAGGAGCCTCCACGGCGGGTGCGGCCGCCGGCTCGGAGGCGGCCTGGGCGAAGGCCAGCATCGGCAGGTTCAGCGCCAGCACGAAACCGGCCAGCAGGGCGGCGAGCGATCTGACGGCCCACGAGCGCGTCTGCAGGAATTGATTCATAGACATGTTGACTCCAAAGGAACGGGCTGGCGCGGCCCTCAGCCGCGCTGTCGGGGAAACGGGATCAGTCGGTGATGCGCCAGACGTAGGTGATGCGCGAGGTCAGCTTCTCGGGCTTGCCGTCCAGCGTGCCGGGCGTGCCCTTGCAGTTGCGCACCGCCTCCAGCGCCAGGCGGTCGAGCATCTTGTGCTCACGCGACGCGCCCGCCGACTTCTCCACCGTGGCCTCTGAAATCTGACCGGTGGTGTCCATCGTGTAGAGGACCGTCGTGCTGCCCTGGGCCTCGGCACGCCGGGCCTGGGCGTTGTACTCGGGCCGTTCGCAGACGTTCTGGAAGTCGATGCGCGGCTCGGTGCGCACCGCCGCGCGCGGCGCCGGCGGCGCCGAGGCAACCACCGCGGGCGCCGGAGGCGTGATGCGCATCGGCGTCACTGGCGGCGCCACCTGGGTGGTGGTGATCGTCGGCGCCGGGGTCGGTGGCGGCGCCACGTTGACCTCGGGCGGCGGCACGAAGGAAGGCGGCGGCGGCGCGAACTTGGGCGGCGGCGGCAGGTTCTCGGGGGGCGGCGGCTCGGGCGGCTTGACCTCCTCGATGATCTTGGTTTCGATCGGTGCCTTGATCACCTCGATCATGCGCTGCGCCAGGCCGGTGACCAGCGCCCAGCCCAGCAGGATATGCAGGGCCACCACGATAGCGAAACCGATCAGGTGCCGGCCCGGGTTGCGCTGTTGTTGGGCGAAATCCACTCGACGTCTCCAGTCGACCTTGCACATGTTTGGCGCAAGGCACTGCAATAACATAGTCACGGCACGCGTGCCGCCCCGGCCCGATAAGGGCGAAGCGCGCGACTATATCGCGAACCCAACGTGTACCGTCCCGGGCATCACCCTAGACAGGGGGTGTCGAGGTGGCGACACGGTATCCAAGCGGAATGCAAGAACGAGGCCATGGCACTGCGGCCAGGTCGGCCGCGCAGGGCTGCCTCAGCCTGCCTGCCAGGCTTCGAGCAACGCCTGCACGGCACCGGCCACGGCATCGGGCGCGTCACAGCCGATGACCTGGCGCGCCGCCATCGATCGCAGCCAGGTGAGCTGCCTCTTGGCCAGCTGCCGCGTGGCGGCGACGCCGGTCTCGCGCAAGCCCTCCAGGCGTCCCGCCTCCAGCGCTTGCCAGGCCTGGCGATAACCCACGCAGCGCATGGCCGGCAGTCCGGCATGCAGGTCGGCACGCGTGCGCAGGGCCCGCACCTCGTCGACGAAGCCGGCGGCGAGCATGGCGTCGAAGCGAGTCGCAATCCGTTCGTGCAACCAGGCGCGTGATGCCGGTTCCAGCGACACCAGGGGCAGGGCGCCGACGCTGCCGGCGCCACGTGCGGCGGCCCCGTGCCAGGCCGAAAGGGGCCGGCCTGTCAGCCGCCACACCTCCAGGGCGCGCTGGATGCGTTGCGCGTCGGCAGGCGCCAGGCGCGCGGCCGTGGCGGGGTCCACGCGGGCCAGCTCGGCATGCAGTATTGGCCAGCCTTGCAAGGTGGCTTCGGCGTCGATCTGGCGCCGGATTTCCGCGTCGGCGCCGGGCAGGGCGTCCAGGCCTTCGCGCAGCGCCTTGAAATAGAGCATGGTGCCGCCCACCAGCAGCGGCAAGGCGCCGCGCGCGGCGATGTCGCCGATCAGCCGCTGGGCGTCGGTGACGAAGCTCGCCGCCGAGTAGGCCTGGGCGGGGTCGAGGATGTCGATCAGGTGGTGCGGCACTTCGGCTCGTTCGGCGGCGCTGGGCTTGGCGGTGCCGATGTCCATGCCGCGGTAGACCAGCGCCGAGTCCACGCTGACGATCTCCACCGGCTGCACCGGTGCGAGCAACCGCGCAAAGGCCAGGGCCACTGCCGTCTTGCCGCTGGCGGTGGGCCCGGCCAGGCACAGCGCGCGCGCCTTCATTGCGTGTGCCGCTGCACCAGGGTCCAGGCCACGGTCGTGGTCACCACCGACCAGAAGCCGATGCCCAGCGCGTAGGGCAGCACGGTGCCGTCCAGCGCCTGCCCGAGCCACAGCCCGACGCCAAAGGCCGTGAGCGCGAGCACGAAGCCGGCCAGCGCTGAGGCCGCCCCAGCGGCGCGTGGAAACGGCCCCACCGCGCCGGCCTGGCCGCAGGGCTGGTGGATGCCGTGGCCGAAGGCGAACAGCCACTGCGGCACGACGATCGCCCACACCGTGTGCACACCGGCCAGCGCCAGCGCCACGATGAGTGCGCCGCCAGCCAGCGTGAACCCGCCGCCGCGCGCTACGGCGCCGCGGATGCCGTGGCGCACGATCCAGCGCCGGCAGGCGAAGGTGCCCGCCAGGTAGCTGAGCGAGCCGCTGGCCATGGCCAGGCCGTACCAGCCGGGGCTCAGCCCGAGCACGTCGATATAGGTGAACGACGAACCGGCCAGGATCGTGAACAAGCCGCCGTAGGTAGCCGACACCAGCAGCGTCCAGGCGATGAAAGTGGGGTGGCGGGCGATCCGCCCCCATTGCGCCAGCAGCGGGCCGGGCCGCGTGGCTTCGGGGTTCTTGTGCAGCAGCGTTTCGGGCAGCCGCCAGGCAATGAACGCCAGCGTCAGGGCACCGAACGCCGCCACCATGGCCAGCGCCGCCCGCCAGCCGCCGACGGCCGCCACCACGCCGCCCAGCACCGGCCCGGCAATGGCGATCACGCCCAGGCCCGACAGCGCCAGCGACATCACCCGCGCGCCTTCGAGCGGTTCGTACAGGTCGCGCACGATGGCGCGCGCGCACACCACCGCGGCGGCCATGGTGGCGCCCTGCAGCACACGCCAAACCACCAGCCAGCCGATGCTGCCGGCCAGCACGCTGCCAATGCTTGCCGCCGTGTACAGCAGCAGCCCGGTGATCAGCACCGGGCGCCGGCCGACGCGGTCGGCTACCGGGCCCCAGACCATCTGCGCCACGCCGAAGGCCAGGATCAGCGCCGACATGGTGAGCTGCGCCGCGCTCATCGGTGCGGCCAAGTCGCGCGCCAGCATGGGCAGGGCCGGCAGGTAGACGTCGGTGGTCACCGGCTGCAGGCCCAGCAGCAGGGCCAGCGTGAAGGCGGCCAGGCCGGGCGAGACACGCGGCGCTGCCGCGTCGTCCGTTGCCGCGGCTGGCGCCCGGGCCGTTGGGCGAGGGGTCATGCGTTCGACGGGGGCAGCCGCAGGCCGCGTGCCTGCGCAACGGGTTTGGGCACGGCGCGGCTAGATGAAGCGTTCGTGGTCGCCCAGGTAGCGCCACTGCCCCACGGGCAGCGCACCGAGCACCACGCTGCCGATGCGCACGCGCTTCAGGCCCGTCACCTTCAGCCCCACCAGTTCGCACATGCGGCGGATCTGGCGCTTCTTGCCTTCGCGCAGCACGATGCGCAACTGGTCCTCGTTGGACCAGCTCGCCTGCGCGGGCTTCAGCGGCTGGCCGTCGAGTTCCAGGCCGTGGCGCAAGCGCTGCAGCTGGTGCTCGGGTGGCGGACCGGGTTGCACTTGCTCCACGCGCACGAGGTATTCCTTTTCCACCCGCGTCTCGTCGCCGATCAGCAGCTTGGCCACACGGCCGTCCTGGGTGAGCACCAGCAATCCGGTGGAGTCGATGTCCAGCCGGCCGGCCGGTGCCAGGTGGCGCAGGTGGCCGCGGTCGAAGTGGATGCCGCTGGCGTCCTGCGCCCAGCGCGCGGCGGGCGTGACCAGCACCGAAGCCGGCTCGTAGCCGTCCTCGGCCTGGCCGCTGACATAGCCGATGGGCTTGTTGAGCAGGATGGTGACGCGCCGCGCCTGTTCGTTGCGTGCCTTGGGGTCGATGTCGATACGCGCGTCGGGCGCGGCGCGCTGGCCGAGCACGGCCAGCCGGCCGTCCACACGCACCCAGCCGGCTTCGATCCATTCGTCGGCCTCGCGCCGCGAGGCGATGCCGCGTTCGGTGATGAGCTTGGAGATGCGCACACCGTCGCTTGCCGGCGGCGCGGCGGGCCTGGGCGCCGCGGGTCGGGCTTGCGCCGGACGGGGTGACGCGGGCCGTGGGGGGTCGTGCCGCGTTGGTGCAGGCCGCTGTGGTGCAGGCCGAGACGGT
>JAABPT010000365.1 GCA_011391855.1 Burkholderiales bacterium | reverse complement strand
CGAACGGTTGCTTGCCCCCGCCGCGCCGACGTCGACCGGCCCCAGCGAGCCGGCCACCCGGCCCACCGAGTTCGGCCCTGCCGGCTTCGCCCTGCCTGCCTTGGCGCCGTCCGGCGCGCCGCCCAGCGCGACGCCCGCCGCCGCCACCGCGGCTCTGCTGTCCGAGGGCCGCCTGGCAGCCAGTCTCGGCCGTGCCGAGTTCGGCAGCCAACTCGGCGCACAACTCCGCGCCTCTGTTCCGGAAGGCAAGATCACCGCGACAGCGCCGCAAGGCCTCTTCGAACAACCGGCGCACTTGCCCATCGGTGACGGCCCGGCGGCGCAGCCGCCCGCCAGCGACACGGCCAGCTTGGCCGAACGGTTGCTTGCCCCCGCCGCGCCGACGTCGACCGGCCCCAGCGAGCCGGCCACCCGGCCCACCGAGTTCGGCCAGGCCGGCTTCGCCCTGCCTGCCTTGGCGCCGTCCAGTGCGCCGTCCAGTGCGCCGTCCAGCACTCCGCCAACCGCCACTGCCGCTCCGCTGGCCGAAGGCCGCCTGGCGGCCAGTCCCGGCAGTGCCGAGTTCGGCAGCCAGCTCGGCGCCCAGCTCACCACCTTCGTGCGCGACGGCATTCAGCATGCCCGGCTGCATCTGCATCCCGCCGAGCTGGGGCCGGTCACGGTGCGCATCCAGCTCGACGGGCAGGCCGCGCAGGTGCACCTGGCCGCGGACAACGCCTTCACGCGCCAGGCCCTCGAACAGTCGATGCCGCAGCTCGCCGGCAGCCTGCGCGAAGCCGGGCTCACGCTCAGCGGCGGCGGCGTCTTCGAGCAGCCCCGACAGCGCGGCGACGACGCGCCGGGCCAGCCCACCGGCGGCCCGCGCCGGAACGGCAGCGACGCACCTGCCGTCGAATCCCCGCAGCGTCCCCTGGCCGCCGCACCCGCCCGCCGCGGTGTGGTGGACCTGGTCGCCTGACCACCGGCAGCGGGCCGTGGAGGCCCGCTTAAGCGGGCCTTTTCGCGGCTTCCCGCGCCGCGGCCGGTCTCAATAATGGCTGCAGCACGCCGAGAGCCGCCACCGCGGCGGGCTCAGGCGCCCTGCCCCAGGAGACTGCATGTCCACCGCCACGGCCGTCGAAGCGCCCGCCCCCGCCAGGGGCAAGAAGAAGCTCATCATCATCGTTGCCGCCGCCGTGCTGGCGCTGGCCGCTGCGGGCGTCGCCGCGGCCTTCCTGATGAAGAAGGGCGCCGACGCCGAACTTGCCGAGGACGGCGACGAAGCCGACCCGGCCCAGACCGCGGCGGGCCCCGGCACGCTGGCCGCTCCGGTGTTCGTGCCGCTGGACCCCTTCACCGTCAACCTGGCCGACCGCCAGGCCGACCGCTACGCGCAGGTCGGCGTCACGCTGCAGATCGACGACAGCAAGACCGGCGACCAGATCAAGGCCTTCATGCCGGCCATCCGCAATAACATCCTGATGGCGATTGCCGACCGCACCGCCGCCGACCTGCTGGGCCGCGAGGGCAAGGCGCTGCTGGCCGAACGCATCAAGCGCGAGACCTCGCGCGCGCTGGGCTACGAGGTCGAGGACGAAGCGATCGATGCCGAAGCCGGCGGCGAGGTTTCCCCCGCCAAGCCCAGGAAGAAGCGCAAGCCGGCCGCGCCGCCGTTGCCGGTGAAGGCCGTGCACTTCTCCAACTTCATCATCCAGTAGACAGGGTGCCCGGGGGCGTGAGGCATCCATGAACCAGCAGATCCTCTCGCAGGACGAGGTCGACGCCCTGCTGCAGGGCATCACGGCCGACGAGGAACCGGCCGCGCCGCAAACTGCCGCCACGGGCGGCGTGCGCGGGGTCGACCTGGCCGGCGCCGAGCGCATCGTGCGCGGCCGCATGCCAACGCTGGAGATCGTCAACGAGCGCTTCGCGCGCCATATCCGCAGCGGCCTGTTCGAGGTCACGAACAAGTCCGCCGAGGTCTCGGTGGGCAGCGTCAAGGTGCACAAGTTCAGCGCCTTCCTGCGCGAGATCGTGGTGCCCGCCAACTTCAATGTGGTGGGCGTGCGGCCGCTGCGCGGTGCCGCCCTGGTGGTGTGCGACCCGAGCCTGGTGTTTGCCGTCATCGACGCCTTGTTCGGCGGCGTGGGCAAGTTCCACACGCGCATCGAGGGGCGCGAATTCTCGGCCACCGAACTGCGCGTCATCCGCCGCCTGGTGGACACCATCGTGGACGCCTACCGCCAGGCCTGGCAGGGCATCTACCCGCTGGAGCTGCAATACCAGCGCTCGGAGATGCAGCCGCAGTTCGTCAATATCGCCACCCCGAACGAAACGGTGGTCAGCACGAGCTTCACCTTCGAGATCGGCGACAGCTCGGGCGCCCTGCACCTGTGCTTTCCGTACGGCATGCTGGAGCCCATCCGCGACGTGCTGTATGCCGACCAGCCCGGCGACGGCGCCGCACCCGACCCGCGCTGGGTGGACCTGCTGCAGCACCAGATCCAGGCCGCCGAGGTGGAACTGGTGGCCGAACTGGCGCACGCGCCGGCCACGGTGGAGCAGCTGCTGTCGTTCAAGCCCGGCGACTTCATCGAGCTCGACCTGGACCCGCAGATCCAGGCCTCGGTCGACGGCGTGCCGGTCTTCGACTGCCACTACGGCACGGCCAACAACCGCTACGCGATCAAGATCGACCGCCTCATCGCCAGCTCCACCGTGGGCTGGCTCGGAGCCCACAACGATGGCCGCTGAACCCGGGATGAACGTGCACACCACACCCCAAGACGACCCCGCGGCTGCCGACTGGGC
>JAABPT010000364.1 GCA_011391855.1 Burkholderiales bacterium | reverse complement strand
CGCGCGACCCCGACGACGAGCGCAATGCGTTCCTGGAAATCCGCGCCGGCACCGGTGGTGACGAATCGGCGCTCTTCGCCGGCGACCTGGCGCGCATGTACCTGCGCTGGTTCGAGCGCCAGGGCTGGCGCGTCGAGGTCATGAGCGAGAGCCCGGCCGAACTGGGCGGCTACAAGGAGCTGGTGCTGCGCGTGGAAGGCAACCGCGTCTACGAGCAACTGCGCTTCGAATCCGGCGGCCACCGCGTGCAACGCGTGCCGACCACCGAAAGCCAGGGCCGCATCCACACCAGCGCCTGCACGGTGGCGGTGATGCCCGAGCCCGACGAGGCCGAGGAAGTGCAGTTGAACCCGGCCGAACTGCGCATCGATACCTTCCGCGCCAGCGGCGCCGGAGGACAGCACGTCAACAAGACCGACAGCGCCATCCGCATCACCCACCTGCCCACCGGTCTGGTGGCCGAATGCCAGGACGACCGCAGCCAGCACCGCAACAAGGCCAAGGCAATGGCGGTGTTGGTGGCGCGTCTGCGCGACAAGGAACAAAGCGAACGCGCGGCGAAGGAAGCGGCGCAGCGCAAGAGCCTCATCGGCAGCGGCGACCGCAGCGACCGCATCCGCACCTACAACTTCCCGCAGGGCCGGCTCACCGACCACCGCATCAACCTCACGCTGTACAAGCTGGGCCAGATCATGGAAGGCGACCTCGGCGACGTGGTAGCAGCGCTGAAGGCGGCACGGGCCGCCGAACAACTGGCGGCGCTGGAAACCGGCGCCGGCATGTGAGCGCCGCACTGCCGGCCACGGTGGCCGAGGCGCTGGCCGCGGCACGCGGGCTGGGCGTGGAGCGGCTCGACGCGCAGTGGCTGCTGGCGCACCGGCTGGGCAAGTCGCGCAGCTGGCTGCTGGCGCACGACACCGACGCCCTGCCCGCCGAAGTCGCTGCCGCCGTGCTGGCCGACCTGCAGCGCCGCGCCGACGGCGTGCCGCTGGCCTACCTGACGGGCACTCGTGAATTCCACGGCCTGGGCCTGCACGTCACGCCCGACGTGCTCGACCCGCGGCCGGACACCGAAATCCTGGTCGACTGGGCACTGGAACTGCTGGCCGGCGAACTGGCTGTCGTTGAAACGCCACAGGTGGTCGACCTCGGCACCGGCAGCGGCGCCATTGCTCTGGCAGTCAAGCAGGGTTGCCCGCGCTCCAGCGTGCGCGCGCTGGATGCCAGCCATGCCGCGCTGGCGGTGGCACGGGCCAATGGCGAGCGCCTGGGTCTGGCGGTCGGCTGGCTGGCCAGCGACTGGTGGTCGGCGCTGCCGCCCCCGCCGGTGCACCTGGCGCTGAGCAATCCACCCTACATCGCCGCCGGCGACCCCCACCTGCCGGCGCTGCGGCACGAGCCGATCGCGGCGCTGACGCCCGGCGGCAATGGCCTGGCGGCACTGGAAGCGGTGATTGCCGGCGCCGCCGGGCACCTGCTTGCCGGCGGCTGGCTGCTGCTGGAACACGGCTACGACCAGGCCGAAGCGGTGCGACGGCGCCTGGCCGCGGCGGGATTCGAGCACATCGGCACGCGCTGCGACCTGGCGGGCCACGAGCGCTGCAGCGGCGGACAACGGTCGCTGCCCGGACCCGCACGTTTGGCCTGAGCGCATCCACTGAAGACGCGGCGCCGTGGAATACCCCCAGATCAGGGGGCATTTGCTTGAGCTTTTGCAGGTTCACGGGCCCACTTCGGGCATACCATCGATCCAACGGTGTATGCCGACTGGCTGGCCGAGCCCCGTACCCCGGGGAAGGAGTGGAAGATGTATCGGGTTCCCCTCACCTTATTGCTGGCCATGCTCGCGGCCTCTGCCAGCGCGCAGAACGGCCTGAACTTCGCACTGGAGACTGGCTTGGGCGCTTCCGCGTCCGAACGCAGTCCACGCCTCGGTGCGGGCGACTTGCGCTTGAACCTGTCGGTTGACGAAACGGGCACGGCGTTGGCGCGGGCCCGATTGCTGGGTGACTATTACCTGACCGGCCCCGGGTTTGGCGACAACCAGGTCAGCGGCGGTTTGCGCGTGACCAGTGGCCTGGCCGTCGGACCGCGCGACGGCACCAGTGCGCTGCCGCCTTTGCGGCTGGAGGGCGGGCTGCAGTGGGGGCCGCGCGAGGCGGATCCTTCCCTGGTCGGCCAGGGCGGCCGTGTCACCCTGCCTTATATCGGGCTCGGCTACACCACGCTGTCTGCACGCGAGGGCTGGGGCCTGTCGGCCGATATCGGCCTGGGCGGCCAGCGCCCAGGCGAGCGCGTCCGCTTCGGCGCCGGTAACCCGACCGCGGCGCAGTTCGAGAACGTGCTCAACGACCTGCGCCTGGAACCCGTCATCCAGCTGGGCGTTTCGTACGCGTTCTGACGCCTCTCGGGCCGGACCCGCGAGGCCAGCACGCCAGCCTGGGCATCCCGCCCGTTGGGTTCGCGTCGGTCCCGGATGCCGTATAACCCTGTTTCCACAGGCAACCGGCCCAGAGCGACTCCCATGAGCGACGTCCAGCAACGTATCGATGAATTGGTCAAGGGCAACCGCGTCGTGCTCTTCATGAAGGGCACCGCCCAGTTTCCCATGTGCGGCTTCTCCGGCCGCGCCATCCAGATCCTGAAAGCCTGCAGCGCCGATGACCTGAAGACGGTCAACGTGCTCGAAGACGAGGAAGTGCGCCAGGGCATCAAGGACTACGCGCAGTGGCCCACCATCCCGCAGCTCTACGTCAACGGCGAATTCGTCGGCGGCTCGGACATCATGATGGAGATGTACCAGAGCGGCGAA
>JAABPT010000363.1 GCA_011391855.1 Burkholderiales bacterium | reverse complement strand
GTATAGCCGTAGCCGCCCAGCACCTGGATGGCCAGCGAATTGGCCTCCAGGGCCCATTCGCTGGGCCAGCTCTTGGCGATGGGCGTGAGCACTTCCAGCAGCACGCCGGCTTCGCGCGCGGCTTGCGGCTCGCCGGTGTGCAATTCATCCACCAGGCGCGCGCAATACAGCGCCAGCGCCAGTCCGCCTTCGACATAACTCTTCTGCGCCAGCAGCATGCGGCGTACGTCGGCATGCTGAATGATGGGCACCGGCGGCTGCGCGGCGTCCTTGCCCGCGCCGGTGATCGGCCGGCCCTGGGTGCGCTGCTTCGCATAGTCCAGGCTCACCTCGTAGCCGGCGTAGCCCAGCATCACGGCGCCGAGCCCGACGCCGATGCGCGCCTCGTTCATCATGTGGAACATGCAGCGCAGGCCCTGGCCGGGTTGGCCCACGAGGTAGCCGATGGCGCCGGCTCCTTGGCCGTCGAGCCCAGCACCCGTGTTGCCGCGCACCGGGTACCTGCCCTCGCCGAAATTCAGCAGCGTATTGGTGGTGCCGCGGTAGCCCAGCTTGTGATTCAAGCCGGCCAGCGCGACGTCGTTGCGCTCGCCGGTGAGTTCACCGCGTTCGTCGACCAGCTTCTTGGGCACGATGAACAGCGAGATGCCGCGCGTGCCGGCCACCAACTTGCCGTCGGGCCCGGGGATCTTGGCCAGCACGAGATGGATGATGTTCTCGGTGATCTCGTGTTCGCCGCCGCTGATCCACATCTTGTTGCCGCGCAAGCGGTAGCGCGGGCCCAGCGGGTCGGCCTCGGAGCCCTCGCCATCAGGCACCGCGCGCGTGGCCACGTCGCTCAGCGACGAACCGGCCTGGGGTTCGCTCAGGCACATGGTGCCGAACCAGCGACCGGAAAATTGATTCTTCGCGAAGACCTCGCGCTGCAACGGCGTGCCATGCGCCATCAGCAGGCTGGCGTTGCCGCTGGTGAGCATGGCGTAACCGCCCATCGCCACGCTGGCCTTGCTGAAAAAGGCATTGGCCGCCATCTCGATGACGCAGGGCAGTTGCATGCCACCTACTTCATAGTCCTGCGCCGCGGCCAGCATGCCCGACGCCACGTAGGCCGCCAGCGCGGCGTGCGTGGCCTCGGGCAGGTGCACGCTCTCGCCGTCCGGACCCGCCACGACGCGCGGCTCCTGTGTATCGGCGAGCCGGTTGAAGGGCGCGAACTTCTCGCGCGCGATGCGCTCGCAGGTGTCGAGCACCGAAGCGAAGGTCTCCGGCGAATGGTCGGCAAATCGTGGCCGCGACAGCAGCGAAGACACGCCCAGCCAGTCGTGCAGCAGGAAGTCGAGGGTGCGGCGCATGGCGGCTCTCAGTCGGCGGCGGCCACGACGGCCATGGTGGCAGAAGCCTTCATCACCAGTGTGCGCACGCCACCTTGTTCGGCATAGACCTCGGCTTCGGTGAAGCTCAGGCGCCGGCCGGCCTTCAGCACGACGGCCTCGCACACCAGCCGCTCGCCTCGGCCGGGGCGCAAGGCGCTGGTCTTGAGTTCGGCCGTCAGCGCCCAGAAGCCCGCGGGCGCCAGCATCTGCGCCGCCGCACCCATGCTGTGGTCGGCCAGCGTGGCCATGACACCGGCATGCGCCTGCCCGGTGTGCTGCATGTGGCGCGTGGCCAGCGGCAACTGCGTGGTGATGCGGCCGGCGCTCACGGCGGTGGGCTCCACGCCGAGGTCGACCATGAAGGGCGAACTGCGGAAAAAGGCGCGCAGCGACTCGAGATCGGCCTGCATGCGGCAACCGGCGACGAAGGCGTCAGAGCACCTCGAAGACGCCGGCCGCGCCCATGCCGCCGCCGATGCACATGGTGACGCAAACGCGCTTGGCGCCGCGGCGCTTGCCTTCGATCAGCGCATGGCCGGTGAGCCGCTGGCCGCTCACGCCATAGGGATGGCCCACGGCGATGGCGCCGCCATTGACGTTGAGCCGGTCCATCGGGATGCCCAGCCGGTCGGCGCAATACAGCACCTGCACCGCGAAGGCTTCGTTGAGTTCCCACAGGTCGATATCGTCGACCTTCAGGCCCAGCCGCTGCAGCACCTTGGGCACGGCGAAGACGGGGCCGATGCCCATCTCGTCGGGCTCGCAACCGGCCACCGCGAAGCCCAGGAAACGGCCCAGCGGCTTCAAGCCTTTCTGCTGCGCATAGGTCTCGCTGACCACCACGCAGGCGCCGGCACCGTCGCTGAACTGGCTGGCATTGCCGGCCGTGACCACGCCGCCGGGCATGGCCGAGCGGATGCCCTTGATGCCGTCGTAGGTGGTGCCCGGACGCAGGCCTTCGTCGGCGCTCAGTCTCACTTCCTTGCTGCGCAGGCCGAGCACGGCATCGGCCACACCGGCGGTCACGGTGACGGGAACGATCTCGTCCTTGAACAGACCCGCCTCCTGCGCCGCGCAGGCCTTTTGCTGGCTGCCGGCGCCGTACTGGTCCATGCGCTCCTTGGCGATGCCGTAGCGCTTGGCCACGTTCTCCGCCGTCTGCAGCATGCTCCAGTAGATCTCGGGCTTCATCTGCTGCAGCGCGGGGTCGAGCAGCATGTGCTGGTTCATTTCCTGCTGCACGCAGGAGATGCTTTCCACGCCGCCGGCCACGAAGACATCGGCCTCGCCGGCGATGATGCGTTGCGCCGCCAGCGCGATGGTCTGCAGGCCGCTGGAGCAGAAGCGGTTGATGGTTGATGCCGTTGATGGTCACGTTGAGGTTGTTGAGGTTGGTGGCGGACCAGCCCCAGACCAGGAAGTCGCGCAGTTGGTGCGATG
>JAABPT010000362.1 GCA_011391855.1 Burkholderiales bacterium | reverse complement strand
CTACACCTTTGGGGACACTGCCGGAGACCTGCTTGACCCGCACCTTCACCGACACAGCACCCCACACCCGCGCCGTGGCCTGGCCGGCGCGCCTGCCGCGCACGCTGGTCATTCCGGAAACCACGCTGTGGTTCAACCTGGAGGTCAGCGCCCGGCGCTACCCCGCCAAGGCGGCCTACCGCTTCTTCGGCCGTGAACTGAGCTACAGCGAACTGCTACGCCAAGCCGAGGCGCTGGCCGGCTGGTTGCAGGCACAAGGCGTGCAGCGTGGCGACCGTGTGCTGCTGTACCTGCAGAACTGCCCGCAATTCGTGGTGGCGTTCTATGCCGTGCAGCGTGCCGATGCGGTGGTGGTGCCGGTGAACCCGATGAACCGCGTGGACGAGTTCGGCCACTACATCACCGACCCGCAGGCCCGCGTGGCGATCACCAGCGCCGACCTGGCGGCCACGGTGGCCGAGGCCAGCCAGCGCCTGCCCGAAGGCCAGCGGCTGCGGCAGATCCTGGTGACCCGATTCACCGACGCCATGCCCGAAACGCTGGCGCCGGAAGAGGCGCCTTCGGACGCCGTGCTGCAGTGGCTGCGCGCCGATCCGCCGCTGCCCTTGGGTGCCGTGCGCTGGGCCGACGCCCTGGCCGAAGGGCTGCGCCCCGGGCCGTCCACGGCCGGCCCGGACGACCTGGCGCTGCTGCCCTACACGTCGGGCACCACCGGCCTGCCCAAGGGCTGCATGCACACCCACCGCACGCTGCTGCCCAATATCGTGGGCAGTGGGCTGTGGGGCCAAGCCAGCGCCGAGACGGTGAGCCTGGCCGTGGTGCCCATGTTCCACATCACCGGCCTGCTCTACGGCGTGCTCTCGCCGGTGTACCTGGGCAGCACCGCGGTGGTGATGCCGCGCTGGGACCGCGAACTGGCCGGGCGGCTGATCTCGCGCCACCGCGTGACGCACTGGACCTGCATCCCCACCATGATCATCGACCTCTTCGGCAGCCCCCACTACAAGAGCTTCGACCTCACCAGCCTGCGCTACTTGTCTGGCGGCGGCGCGGCCATGCCGCACGCGGTGGCCGAGCGGCTGCAGCGTGAATTCGGCATCGACTTCGCCGAAGGCTACGGCCTCACCGAGACCGCCGCACCCAGCCACATCAACCCACCCGAGCGCGCCAAGCTGCAGTGCCTGGGCATGCCGATCTTCGGCGTGGACAGCCGCATCGTCGACCCCGAGACGCTGCAGGAAATGCCCGACGGCGAGGTCGGCGAGATCGTGACCCACGGGCCCATGGTCTTCAAGGGCTACTGGGGCCACCCCGAGGCCACGCGTGCGGCCTTCATCGAGATCGACGGCAAGGCTTTCTTCCGCACCGGCGACCTGGGGCGGCGCGACGAGGAAGGATATTTTTTCATCACCGACCGCCTGAAACGCATGATCAACGCCAGCGGTTTCAAGGTCTGGCCCAGCGAGGTGGAATTGCTGCTGTTCAAGTG
This sequence comes from Burkholderiales bacterium, assembly GCA_011391855.1. Lineage (GTDB taxonomy): Bacteria > Pseudomonadota > Gammaproteobacteria > Burkholderiales > Burkholderiaceae_C > Rubrivivax. Next base: position 1,327 of record JAABPT010000362.1, on the reverse strand, counting down.
CCCGTGGGTGCAGGAAGCCTGCGTGATCGGCACGCGCGACGCCTACCGCGGCGAAAGCGTCAAGGCCGTGATCGTGCTGCGCGACGAGGCTCGCGCCACCACCACCGAGCAGGACCTCATCGACTGGGCGCGCGAGCACATGGCCGCCTACAAGGTGCCGCGGCAGGTGCAGTTCGTCGACGCGCTGCCCAAGAGCGGATCGGGCAAGGTCATGTGGCGGCAGTTGCAGGAGCGCGAAGCGACCGGCGGCAACTGAGGGCGACCACCGCAGTGAGCCGCGACGCGGGTCTCAGCGCCCGCGCACCGGCATCACATGCACCAGGCCGAGGTCCAGGCAGGCCGTGAGTGCGCCGCCGATCTCGATGCGCAGCCGCTGCGGGCCCGACAGCGTGAGACGCAGCACGGCGCCGGGAACCGCCTGCAGCGACAGCGCCAGCAACGTGATGTCGCCCAGCGGCCGCGCCTCGGTGACCACGGCGCCGAATTCGCCGGCGGCCTGCGGCGGCCGGTCGACCAGGGTGATGGCGTCGCTGGTCAGCACCCAGTGCACGGCCTGGCCGGCTTCGATGCGGCCCTTGTCGCGCACGGTGAGCAGTGGCGGGGGCGGCACGTCGCCCGCCGGAGCCGCTGCAGTGGTTTCGGCAGACCATTGCAGCAGCCCCCAGCCGGGCTGACCGGAAGGCCCCACCCAGCGGCCCTGGAAGCGGTTCTGGATGCCCACCAGGTCGGCCACACGAGCGTTGCGCGGCGCACGGTGGATGGCGGCCGGCGGTCCCTGCTGCAGCACCTGGCCGGCGTCCATCACCACCAGGCGGTCGGCCAGCATGGCGGCTTCGTGCAGGTCGTGCGTGACCAGCACGATGGGGATTGCCATGTCGCGCCGCAGGTCGGCCAGCAGCTGGTACAGGCCCTGGCGGTTCATCTGGTCGACGGCGGAGAAGGGTTCGTCGAGCAGCAGCACGCGCGGTTCGCGGGCCAAGGCGCGCGCCACGGCCACACGCTGCTGCTCGCCGCCCGACAGCCCCGCCGGCCGTCGGTTCTGCTGCGCCTCGGACAAGCGCACCTGGGCCAGCCAGCGCCGGGCCTCGCGCCGGCGCTCGGCGGCCGGCAGGTGCAGCAGCGGCAGGCCCACGTTGTCCAGCGCCGACAGATGCGGCATCAGCGCATAGTTCTGGAACACCAGCCCCACGTGGCGCTGCTGCGGTGGCACGAACAGGCCAGCCGCGGTATCGCACCAGACCTCGTCACCCACCTGCACGCGGCCACGCTGCGGCCGCATCAGCCCGGCCAGCACGCGCAGCATGGAAGTCTTGCCGGCGCCCGAAGG
>JAABPT010000361.1 GCA_011391855.1 Burkholderiales bacterium | reverse complement strand
ATCAACACAATCCGGCCAAGGCATTGCTTGGGTCGCAGCAGTAAAACGCCATGGCGAACGCACAAGTTCGCCATGGCGTTTTTTGGGGAATCCCATGACATACCGCATCAATCATCTGCTCGGTGCCGCGCTGGCCTCGTGCCTTGCGACCCTGACGCCAGCGCAGGAGCGCAGCGCACCGAGCACCGAGGAACTGGCCAAAAAGCTTGCCAACCCCGTGGCCGCGTTGATCAGCGTGCCGTTCCAGCTCAACTACGATCAGGGCATCGGACCCGCACGCGACGGCGACCGCTGGACCCTCAACATCCAACCGGTCATTCCCTTCGAACTGAACAACGACTGGAACGTCATCTCCCGCACGATCCTGCCGGTGATCGCGCAGGACGAGATCTTTCCCGGAGCGGGCGAACAGAGCGGCATCGGCGACATCGTGCAGAGTGTGTTCTTCTCTCCAAAGCAGCCGACTGCGAGCGGCTGGATCCTGGGTGGGGGGCCGGTGTTCCTGATCCCGACCGGTTCCGACGATCTGCTGTCGGCAAATAAGTGGGGCGCAGGACCAACCGGCGTGGCGCTCAAGCAGGAAGGGCCATGGACCTATGGTGTGCTCGCCAACCACCTCTGGTCGATCGGCGGCAGTGGCCCACAGGACGTGAGTTCGACGTTTCTTCAGCCGTTCCTGACTTACACGACGCCGGATGCCTGGTCGTACACGTTGAGCACCGAGAGTACGTATGACTGGAAGCGCGAGCAATGGTCGGTGCCGGTCAACGCCCTCGTCAGCAAGGTGACGAAGGTCGGCGGGCAGCTCGTCAATGTCAGCGGCGGTGTGCGTTATTGGGCCGACGGCCCGGACAGCGGTCCGCACGGGTGGGGATTCCGTCTCGTACTGACTCTGCTTCTTCCGAAGTAGACGCGCTGGCGAACTCAGGCAACAATGGGCGCCAGACTCACGCTGCGATCATGGCGCCGCGAGCCAACCCTGGCCGCAGCCTGAATTTAATTAGGGAGCCAACACATGCGCCGTTTCGTTCGATTGCAGTATTTCGTTCTGTCAGCCTTGTTGGTCGGCCTCTTCGGCACGACCACGGCGCTCGCGCAGCCCAAGAAGCCCAACATTCTTGTCATCTGGGGCGACGACATCGGCACCTGGAACATCAGCCACAACAACCGGGGCATGATGGGCTACCAGACCCCCAACATCGACCGCATCGCCAAGGAGGGCGTCGGCTTCACCGACTACTACGCGCAGCAGAGTTGTACGGCGGGGCGCGCGGCCTTCATCGGCGGCTCGGTGCCGGTGCGCAGCGGCATGACCAAGGTCGGCGTGCCCGGCGCCGCCGAAGGCTGGAAGAAGGTCGATATCACCATGGCCTCGGTGCTCAAGGGCCAGGGCTATGCCACCGGCCAGTTCGGCAAGAACCACCAGGGCGACCGCGATGAGCACCTGCCGACGATGCACGGCTTCGACGAGTTCTTCGGCAACCTGTACCACCTCAATGCCGAGGAGGAACCAGAGAACGAGGACTATCCGAAGGATCCAGCATTCCGCAAGCGCTTCGGCCCGCGTGGCGTGATCCATTCGTGGGCCGACGGCAAGGGTGGCCAAAAGATCGAGGACACCGGGCCGTTGACGAAGAAGCGCATGGAGACCGTAGACGAGGAATCCTCGAAGGCGGCGCTGGGCTTTATCGAGCAGCAGCACAAGGCCGGCAAGCCCTTCTTTGTGTGGTGGAACGCCACGCGCATGCACTTTCGCACCCACGTCAAGGCGGAGAACCGCGGCAAGTCGGGGCAGGACGAGTACAGCGACGGCATGGTGGAACACGATGCCATGGTCGGCGAGCTGCTGAAGAAGCTGGACGAACTGGGCATCGCCAACGACACCGTGGTGATGTACTCCACCGACAACGGGCCGCATTTCAACACCTGGCCGGACGCCGGCAACACGCCGTTTCGCAGCGAGAAAAACAGCAACTGGGAAGGCGCCTACCGCGTGCCGGCATTCGTGCGCTGGCCCGGCAAGTTCCCGGCGGGCGTGACGCTGAACGGCATCGCCGCGCACGAAGACTGGCTGCCCACTTTCGCCGCCATCGCCGGCGACACCGACGTCAAGGAACGGTTGCTCAAGGGCACCACCATCAACGGGCGCAGCTACCGCGCTCACCTGGATGGCTACAACCAGCTCGACCACCTGACAGGCAAGAGCAAGGCCTCGCCGCGTAACGAGTTCATCTATGTCAACGACGACGGGCAGGTGGTGGCCATGCGCTACCAGGACTGGAAGTCGGTGTTCCTGGAGAACCGCGGCCAGGCCTTTGGCGTGTGGCGCGAACCCTTCGTCGAATTGCGCGTGCCGCTGCTGTTCAACCTGCGGCGTGATCCCTTCGAGCGCGCGCAACACAATGCAAACGTTTACGACGACTGGCTGCTCGACCGGGTGTTCATCCTGGCGCCGCTGAACACCATCGCCGGCAAGTTCCTGCTGAGCATGAAGGATTACCCGCCGAGCGCGACGCCGGGCTCCTTCAACCTCGCTAATATCCAGAAGAAGATCGAAGCCGGCATGGCCGGCAAGTAGCTTGCCACGATGGTCCTTGCCTAAGTGGATGCGGCGATCGGTGGCGCGTGTCGCATTTTTGAACCTGTGTCCGACTGATCCTGGAGCGCAATATGCAAGCGAAGAGTTTGTCCTGGCGACGGCGCTTCAGCGTGTGGCTGTTGCCACTGCTGCTGAGCCTGGTTTCCGCAGCACAGGCGCAGGCGCCTGTCGATCTGCCTTCGTGGAATGACGGTGCCGCCAAGGCGCGCATCGTCGCCTT
>JAABPT010000360.1 GCA_011391855.1 Burkholderiales bacterium | reverse complement strand
GGTCGTCATCGCCGCAACGCTCACGCTGGCTCTGCTGAGTCGCGTCGTCAAGGGGCTGGTCAGCCTCTCGGCCGGCGTGCTGCTGGGCACGGCGCTGCTGCATGTGCTGCCGGAGGCCTTCGAGAGCCCGGCCACGCCGCAGGCGCTGTTCGGCACGCTGCTGGGCGGGCTGCTCTTCTTCTGGTTGCTGGAAAAGGTGGAGCTCTACCGCCACGCCCACCACCACGAAGGCGACGGCCACGGGCACCACCACCACTTCGACGCCCAGCAGGCCGGCCGCGGTGGCCTGAGCGTGCTGGTGGGCGACAGCATCCACAATTTCTGCGACGGCGTGATCATCGCCGCGGCCTTCCTGGTGGACACCGGGCTCGGTGTGGTCACCGCGCTGGCCATCGTGGCGCACGAGATCCCGCAGGAGGCGGGCGACTTCATCGTGCTGCTGAATGCCGGCTTCTCGCGCCGCAAGGCGCTGCTGTACAACGCCATGTCGGGGATGGCGGCGGTGGCCGGCGGCGTGTTCGGCTACTTCCTGGTCGGGCCCTGGGAGGCCGCTCTGCCTTACCTGCTGGTGGCGGCTTCCAGCAGCTTCATCTACGTGGCGGTGGCCGACCTGCTGCCGCAGTTGCAGCAGCGCCTGTCATGGCGCGAAACGCTGGCCCAGGTGGCTTGGATCGGCGGCGGCCTGGGACTGGTGCTGCTGGCACGGGCACTGATGCACGGCCAGGCCCACTGAAGCCGCGCCGCGGGGCAGCGCGGTTTCGGCGCCGTCAGCGCACCACCAGCACGGGCAGGTTGCTGTGCGTGAGCACCTTCTGCGTCTCGCTGCCCAGCAACAGCGCCGTGACGCCGCGGCGGCCGTGCGAGGCCATCACGATGAGGTCGCAGCTCTGTGCCTTGGCGTGGTCCAGGATGGCCTCCCAGGGGTGCAGCGCCTCCACCGTGTGGCCGTGGCAGCTGAGGCCGGCGGCCTCGTCGGTGGCAGCCTTGACGCGGGCGGCGGCCACGCGCTCCTGGGCGTCGAAGAATTCCTGCGGCGGCACCGGTTGCATTTCCGAGATGGCGCTGTAGGGGAAGGGCTCCTTCACCGCCAGCACGAAGAGCTCGGCAGCGGACAGGCGGGCCAGCGCGATGGCCGTCGTGACGGCCTTGGCGGTGATGTCGGATCCGTCGGTGGGAACCAGGATGCGCTTGAACATGACAACTCCTTGTGCATGGGGCCCAGTCGGGCCGGGTGACGATCTCAAGTGTTCAGCGCCACCGCAGCGCGGCATTGACGCCGATCAACCACGGGCCACCGGCCGCGAAGGGACGCTGCACCACTCGCTCCACGAGCCCGGGTACAGCACGGCGCGATCGTACCCCGCGTGCACCATGGCCAGCAGGTTGTGGCAGGCGGTGACCCCCGAGCCGCACTGGTGCACCACCTCGCCCGCGCCGGCACCGAGTGCGGCGTATTCCTGGCGCAACGCCGCAGCAGGCTTGAAGCGGCCGTCGGGAGCCAGGTTGTCGCGAAAGAAGCGCAGCGTGGCACCGGGGATGTGGCCGGCCACCGGGTCCAGCGGTTCGACCTCGCCGCGAAAGCGCTCGCCGTTGCGGGCGTCCAGCATCGGCACCTGGCCCAGCCGGGCCAGCAGCGCGTCGGCACCGATGGTGGGCATGGCCGGTGCGGAGGCGGGGTAGGGTGCATACGCGGCGGCGGTGGGTGTGGCGGTGGGAGTGGGGATTGATGCGGCGATCGGTGCGGCGCTTGGTGCGGCGGTATCCAGCGTTCCACCGGCGGCCAGCCAGGCGGCCAGTCCGCCGTCGAGCACCGCCACTGACCCGTGGCCGAGCCAGCGCAGCAGCCACCAGGCGCGGGCGGCATACGGACCGCCCTGGGCGTCGTAGGCCACCACCTGCACGCCAGGCGCCACACCCCAGCGGCCGGCGGCAGCCGCAAAGGTGCCGAAGTCGGGCAGCGGGTGGCGGCCGTTGCGGCCGGTCTTCGTGCCCGACAGGTCGCCGTCCAGATGGGCGTAGAACGCCCCGGGCAGGTGGCCCGCCGCCCAGTCGCGTTCGCCGGCGGCGGTGTCGGCCAAGTCGAAGCGGCAGTCCAGCAGCACCAGGGGTGCCTGGGCGCGCAGCAGTGCGGCGGTCTGGGCGGCAGAGATCAAGGTCGTGTAGGTCATGTCGGTCGTCGGGTCAGGTTTCGGTGGGGGCGGTGCGGGGCGCCGCACTGCGGCCGTGCAACAGGGTGGCAGTGACGCCTGCGCCGATGATCAGCGCCATGCCGGCCAGCGAGAGGGTGGTCACGGGATCGTCGAAGAGCCACACGCCGAAGCCGAAGCCGAAGACGATGCCCATGTACTGAAGAGCTGCGACGCCCAGCGTGGCGCCGGTGGCGTAGGCCAGCGTCATCATCCACTGCCCCGCGGTGGCCAGGGCGCCGATGGCCAGCAGCAGCGTCAGGCCGCGCAGGTCGTGGGCGTGAAAGCCACCCGTGACGGCCGCCAGCGCGGACCCCGCCGCCACCCCGGTGGCGCTGAAGTAGAAGACGACGCGTTCGCCCGGTTCGCCCACGCGCCCCAGCGCCGTGACCTGCAGGTAAGCCACCGCGGACAGCAGGCCCGAGAGCAGACCCATGAGTCCGTGCCAGAGCTGCTCCTGTTCGATGGTCGGCCGCAGCACCAGGGCCACGCCGGCAAATCCAGCCAGCACGGCGGCCACCAGTCGGCCGTCGACCCCGCCGGCCGGGCCGCCGCGGGCGGGGCCGAGCAGGACCGCGCCGCCGATGAGGAAGAGCGCGATCCACACCGACGACAGGTAGTTCAGCGTGATGGCGGTGGCCAGCGGCAG
>JAABPT010000359.1 GCA_011391855.1 Burkholderiales bacterium | reverse complement strand
ATCACCCCATTGCCGCCGCGATCCCCTCAGCATTTTGAAACCGGCCAAAACTCAGCATGTTCGAACCGGCGCCCACACAGCCAGTGTGGCCGGGCGCAAGGCACTGGCCGGCGTCAACTATCTTGGCCGCCCGGCGACAACTATCCTGGCCGGTGGGGGCGGGGGAATTTGTTGACGGTTTAAGGGTTTTGGCTGTTGTTTCCTGAATGTCCTTTTCAATGGCTGTTTGGCAAGCGAAGCGCGTCAGGCCGAAGGCATCGGCCGGGGAGCGGTGGTCAAGCCACGAACCCCGTAAGGGGCTGTCCACAGGCTCGTCCTGTGGGCAGGTGGCTTGTCCACGGCGGGCGAGATTCATCTCAGGGGGTCGCTGTAGTTGTCGCCGCTTTGGCGCGCTTGGCCGGCGACTGCGCCGCCTGAGCGACCCGACGCCGGTAGCTTTCGACATTCATCTCCAGAATCGTCGAGTGGTGCACCAGGCGATCCACAGCGGCCACCGTCATGGCGGCATCGACGAACACCTCGCCCCATTGGGAGAACGGCGTGTTGGCCGTGATGGCGATACTCTTGCGCTCGTAGCGTTCGGCGATCAGCTCAAACAGCACGCTGGTCTCGGCCTGGTCGCGCCGCACGTAGCTCAGATCGTCAAGGATCAGCAAGTCGAAGCGGTCGAGCTTTGCCAACTCAGCGGCCAGGCGCAGGTCCCGGCGCGCCGCCTGCAGGCGTTGCACGAGTTCGGAGCAGCGCATGAACAGGACCCTTCGTCCGGCATCGATCAGCGCATGCCCCAGCCCACAGATCAAGTGCGTCTTGCCCACGCCAGGCGGGCCGAACAGCAGCACGTTGGCGCCACGCTCCAGCCACTCATGGCCTATGGACAGTGCCATCACCTGCGCCTTTGAGACGCTGGGTACTGCGGCGAACTCAAAGGAGGACAGGCGCTTGTCCGGGCTCAGTGCTGACTCGCTGCGGTGGCGTTCGATACGCCGCACCTCGCGCTCATTCATCTCGTGCTCGAACAGTGCTTCCAGCAGCCGCTTTCCAGGCCAGCCCTCGCGGTCAGACTGCGCGCACAGATCGGGCGCGAGCCGCTTGATCGTGGGTAGCCTCAACTCGGTCAGCATCAGGCCCAGACCAGCGTTCATGGCCGCGTTCATGCCTGCCCCTTGAGCAATGCATCGAAGCCCGCCAAATCGGGCAACTCCACTGTCACGATGGGCAGCACGCCTGCGCGCGGGGCCAGCAGCGCCGTGAGCGCAAACAGGTCAGGCAACTGATCGAGCTCAATGAGTTGCTCCAGTTCGGTGGCCAGTTGCGCCTCATGGCCGTCGGCGGCCAGCACAAGCAGCCCGACGATGGTCTTGCAGGCTTCGCGTTCGCCAAGGCGCGCCTGCAGCCGCTCCCAAGTCTGGCGGTAGACCGGGCGTGGAAACATGGCATCGCGCAACACCCAGCGTGCAAAGGCGCCAGGCTTTCGCCTGAGCGCGCCGATCAGGTGCCGGTAATCGATGTCGCGTGGATGGCGCTGCCCGCCCTGGTGATTCAGCCGCGCTCGCTCCAGCACACAGGTGCCGCCCAGCCAGCACTCGATATGGTCGGTGTACAGGCGCACCGTCAGGCGCTGCCCAATGAGCTGGCTTGGTGCGCTGTACTGGGCGCCGCGCACGGTGAAGATGGCGTATTTGCTCACCCGTGCAGGCAGTTCCTCGTACTCGGCTGTACGGCGCTGAGGTAGCGCACGCAGGGTGGCACGCTCCACGACCAGACGCACGGCCACCCGGGCGTTCAGCCGGCCAACGATCTTCTCGACCATGGCCTCGTATTCAGCACGCTCGTCGAAGCAGCGCGAGCCGCGCAGGCGCAGCGCCTGGTCGAGTGCGGTCTTGAGCGAGTCGTGGCGCGATTCGATCGAGCCGTTCTCCTGTGACTGGCCCGGGTTGCACCGGCTCGCGCGCATCCCGTAGTGCTCGCACAGGCCGGCGTAGCGGCGCGTGAGTTCCTGTTCCTCGGCCAGGTTGTTGAAGGCGGCCGACAGGCTGTCGGTGCGGTGCTCCTCGGGGATGCCGCCCAGGCGCCACAGCGCCGACTGCAGTCCGGTGGACAGCGCGATGAAGCTCTCGCCGCCCTCGAACACGACGGCATGGCGCCAGCCCGAGTGGGCCAGCGCGAACTGGTAGATCCGGTGGGCGAAGTCCGCCCCGCCAATGACGACGCCGAGTCCGTCACAGACGGTGAAGTCCGACAGCCCGAGTCGCCCCGGCGGGTGCTCCTGCGCGAAGTAGACCTCGCGCTCGGGGCCATGCACGGCGCGCCACTGCCGCACGCGGCGCTGCAGCGTACGAAGATTGGCCACGCCGTAGTCACCCGGGTAGCGACGCTGCAACTCTTCCAGCAGCGTGACGGCGTTGAGTGCACCGTCGGCTTCGAGCAGCGGGACGACTTCGCTGTCCCATACCTGGGCCAGTGGATCGGTGCGGGTGCGCCATGTCCGTTTCTCGCGCTGCGAGGGCAGTGCCTCGCTGTGTTCGATGCGCCGTGCGCTGCGTTCACTGATCCCAGCCTTGGCCGCTGCGGCGGCCTGACTGAGCTTCAGGTGGTGGTGTTTGTACTTCTGCACTTGATGGTCCGTGATCTTCTTGCCGGGCAAAACGCGAGCCTTCATTGAATGTCAATCGGCTCACGATAGACCCGCCTCCCGGACCGGCCCGGTACCGGTGCTTAACCGGCCAAGATAGTTGTCGTCGACCGGCCAAGGTAATTGTCGCCAACCAGCGCCGTACCAGCGCGCGTAGAACTCCGGGGTTTCCCAGCCGAAGTTGATGGTCGAAACATGACGGTGATCGTGATG
>JAABPT010000358.1 GCA_011391855.1 Burkholderiales bacterium | reverse complement strand
TACCAGGCCCGGTCAGGCTCGTGACGAAACTGTGCCGTGCGGGATCGAACTCGGCGATGCGCGGGGTGTGGCAACGCCCGTCGATCATCACCAGCGGTCGGCGGCCAGACAGCAGCGCCTGCAGGCGCGGCGCCGAGGCCAGCGGCGTCACCGGGTCGTCGCCGCAGTGGATCTGCAGCACCCGCGCCCGCACCCGCACCCGCGGTGCGGCCAGATCTGAGCTTCAAACTAGGGGGTCGTCCGCGGCGCAAGGCCTGCACGGGGCCGATCCCTTTGACTTCGTCGATGGCCTGTGGCACAAGCCCTGCTCCACGGCGGACCCGCCGTGCCGGCATGGGGCGCTTGAATGGCAATGGCACGACTTCGGATCGACGGCAGGGCGACGGCAACCGCCCCGGCCCCCCACGGGCACCGCAATGAACCTCATTGGGGTGGGCATTGATGTTGCAGCGCCGCGCCCGGCAAATGCAGCACTCGACAAACCACGGCGTGTCAGGCACGGCCGGCCGTTTCGCGCAACGGCAAACGTTGCCCAAGCCGACGCCGCCATCTGGACGCGAATGCAACGCCGACTTGGCTGCCGACGGCGGCCGCAGCGAGCGCGATATCGCGCTCCAATGGCAGCAGCGGGCGTTCGACGCCGTCCTGGCCCAAGGACGCGAGCGCGAACGCATCGCTGCCGGGCTGCACGACGATATCGGCCAGACCCTTTCGGTGGCCGCGCTCAAGCTGGGCGAACTGCAGCTCCATGCCGCCACCGCGACGGCCCAGACCTTGGTTGCCGAGTTGCGGCAGTTGCTCGGCCAGGCCATAAAGGCCACGCGCAGCGCCACCTTCGAATTGAGCTGCCCGCTGCTGGCCCAGCTGGGCCTGCACACGGCGCTGGACAGCATGGTGCGCCGCGCCGAAGCCCAGGGTGGGCCGCGGGTCTGCCTGCGCGAAGCGCAGGGCGAGGCGAATCTCCAGGAACCGGTCCTGGGGGTGGTCTTCCGCGTCGCGCGCGAACTTGTCTTCAATATCTGCAAGCATGCCCAGGCGGAACATGCCGAACTGCGGCTGCGCGGCGGCCCGCGCGGCCTGGTGCTGACGGTGGCCGACGACGGCATCGGTTTCCAGGTCGGCGACCCCCATGCGCGTTTTGGTCCCCACGGCGGTTACGGCTTGCTCAGTGCCATGGCGCAGGTGCATGCCGTGGGCGGCCGCCTGGTGCTGCGCTCGCGCATCGGTCACGGCACCGTGGCGCGGCTGTGGGTGCCGGCGCAGACCGGCCCGGACCCGGTGCTGGCCTATGCGGGAAGCTGACCGCATGCTTGCCGCCCCGCAGCCGCGAACCCGCATCAGGGTGGTGCTGGCCGACGACCACCGCATCCTGCGCGAGGGCCTGGCGGCCTTGATGTCTCGCGAGCCCGACCTGGAACTGGTGGCCACCGCCGCCGACGGGCCCGGCATGATGCGGCAGGTGCGCGAGCACGTGCCCGACGTGCTGGTGACCGACATTTCCATGCCAGGGCTGAACGGCATCGACGCCGTGCAGCGCCTGCGCGCCGAAGTGCCGCAGGTGCAGGTGCTGTGCCTTTCGGTCCACGACGAGGACCGGTTGGTGCTGGCCATGATCGAGGCCGGCGCGTCGGGCTATGTGCTCAAGGACGGTTCGTTCGAGGAGCTGACGCTGGCCGTGCGCCAGGTGATGCTCGGCCGCGTTTACATCAGCCCCGTGCTTTCGGGCGTGATGGTGCGCGAGGTACGGCGCCGCAAGTCCGGCCAGCCGGCGGTTGACAGCCCCACGCTCACCGCGCGCGAGCGCCAGCTCGTGCAGCTGTTCTCCGAGGGCTACACCACCAACGAGATCGCCGAGCAACTGCACGTGAGCCCCAAGACCGTGGCCACGCACCGCGAGAACGTGCTGCACAAGCTGCAGTTGCGCGGTGTGGCCGAGCTCACCCGCTACGCCTTGCGCGAAGGGCTCAGCTCGCTCGACGCCACGCCGCGCGCTGCCGTCCGCCGCTGAGGCGCCGACGCTCAGCAAAAGAGCGCCCGCGATCTCCGCCCGCTGCCGATGGCCGCGTCGAGCGCCGCGGCACATGCTGCGGGCGATGGGAAGACACCGGACCGGCCCTTTGGCCAAGCCAGGCCGCTGGCGGGCCCGCTCCGGGCCCGGGCGGTCGACACGTGCGGGCCGGTTCCGCCCGGTGCGCTCGGGCCGAACCGCGGCAGCGCGGCCGAAGGCCTGACGCAAGGCCGGCCATGGGTGCTGAGCAACGCCACGACCCGGCGCCACACGGCGCAGCGCCAAGCCCGCTGAGCGTCTTCCTGGTCGACGACCACGCACCCTACCGGCAGTGCCTGAAGGGGCTGCTGGCCGCCGAAACCGGCCTGCGCATCGTCGGCGAGGCCGGCGATGCCAGCCAGGCCGTGGCCGAGGCCGAGCGCTGCGCACCCGCACCGCTGGCCGACGTCGTGCTGCTGGACGTGGCCATGCCGGGCATGAACGGCGTGGCGCTGGCGCGCCGGCTGTGCCAGTTGGCGCCGGCGTCGCGGCTGTTGGCGCTTTCGATGCACGACGACGCCAGCGTCGTGAACGCCATGCTTCGGTCCGGCGCAGCGGGCTACCTGGTCAAGAGCGACCCACTGTCCGAGATGCTGCTGGCGGTGCGCACGGTGGCCAGCGGCCGCCGCTACCTCAGCGCGGCGCTCGATCCCGGCCTCAGGCAGCGACTGCTCGCCCGCGAGTCCGGCCGCAACGGCGGCCCGCCCTCCGCGGCATAGGAAATTTTGCCGGCCGCTATCAGCATCGTGCCGATGGCATCCGGCCGCGGCATCGCTAGCGTCGCGTCTGAATATGAAACGAAGCCTTACACCCGCTCA
>JAABPT010000357.1 GCA_011391855.1 Burkholderiales bacterium | reverse complement strand
TGTATTTGCTGGGTTCGTTGCGCAATGCCGGCTATTACAGCGGCGCCCTGGTGCCGGCAGCGCTGTGGGACGGCTTCCAGTTCGTGAGCGTGGTGTGGAGCGCCAATCTCCTGCTGCTGTTCGCGTTGCGCTTCAGCGGCGGGCGCTGGCCGCACCGCGAGCGCGCGGTGTGGGCCTGGGGCCTGCTGGCCACCGGGGCCGCTGGCGTGGCGGTGGTCACGCGCATCACCGACCTGGGTGGGCTGCGCCAATGGGCCTTCCCGATGGCGGTGGTGCTGACTGTCGCTGCGACCTGGGTCATGCTGCGCCACGCGGCGCGCACGCGAAAAGCGGGTGACCGCGTGATGGCGGCCGGCGTCGTGTTCAATCTCTTGGGCAGCGTCCACGACCTGCTGCTGCTGCGCGGCGCGCTCGGTGCCAGGGCCGAATTCTGGTTGCCGTGGCTGATGCCGCTGCTGCTGGGTGCCTTCGCGGTGATCCTGCTGCAGCGTGTGCTGGCGGCGTTGCGCGAGGCCGAGGCCCTGGGCCTGGCGCTGGAGCAGCGCGTGGCGCAGCGCACGCACGAACTGGCCGCGGCCAACGAAGCGAAGTCGCGCTTCCTGGCGGCAGCCAGCCACGACCTGCGCCAGCCGCTGGCCACGATCGGCCTGCTCGCCGGCTTGCTGCGTGAACACGTCGGCACGGCCGAGCAGCGCACCCTGGTCGACAAGCTGCAGGCCGCCACGGACGGCCTGTCGGATCTCTTGAAGGGCTTGTTGGACCTCTCGCGGCTGGAGGGCAGTTCGGTCAAGCCGCGCATCGAGACGGTGGCCCTGGGCCCCTTGCTGCAAGCGGTGCAGGCGGCCGAGGCGCCCTTGGCGCGGCTGCGCGGCATTTCGCTGCGCGTGGTGCCCACCCGCTGCCTGGTGCGCACCGACCGCACCCTGCTCGACAGCCTGCTGCGCAATCTGGTGGGCAACGCCGTGCGCTACACACCGCGCGGCCGCGTGCTGGTGGGCGTACGACGGCGGGGCCGCCAGGTGCTGCTGCAGGTCATCGACACCGGTGTGGGCATACAGCCCGAGGAGCGGTCGCGCATCTTCGAGGAGTTCTTTCGCGGCGGTGCGGCGGTGGACGCGGCACCGGGCTTCGGGCTGGGCCTGGCCATCGTGCGCCGCTCGGCCGAGCTGCTGGAACATCGGCTGGAACTGGCGTCGACACCAGGCCGCGGCACCTGCGTGCAGTTGACGCTGCCGCTGGCCGATGCCCCGCTGCCGGCCCGGGGCGAGCCGGCGCTGACCGCGGCCGATCGCAGGCTGATGCAAGGTGCCTTCGTGGTGCTGCTGGAGGATGACCTGGCGCTGCGCGAAGCCCTGGCGGCGCTGCTGCGCCACAACGGCTGCCAGGTGCTCGAGGCCGCCGGCGCCGACGAAGCCCTGCAGGCCCTGGCCGGGCACCTGCGCAGCCCCGATCTGCTGTTGTGCGACATGCGGCTGGGCGGTGGCGCCGACGGCCTGCAAGCGGTGGACGCGCTGCGCAGCGCGGTGGCCGAGCCGGTGCCGGCTTTGATCATCACCGGCGAGACCGACTCAGCCACGCTGGCGCACTTGGCCGCAGGCGGCCCGCCGGTGCTGTACAAGCCGGTGCCGCCGGGCGAACTGCTGGCGGCGGTGGCCGCAGGGTTGCGCCGGGTGGGTGTTCAAGCAGAGTCCCAGAGAGGCTGAAGACCCATCCGTTCAGCCGACCTCCAGGCTGCGCGCCGGCGGCCGGAAGCCATTGTGAGTACGGGGCTCAGAACCGCAGGCCCAGCCGGCTGGCCACGATCACCGCCTGCGTGCGGGTGGTGACGTGCAGCGCGCGCAGCACGGCGCTGGTGTGGGTCTTCACCGTGCCTTCGGACAAGGCCAGCTCCTTGCAAATGAGCTTGGCCGACTTGCCCTGCAGCAATAGCTTGAGCACATCACCCTGCCGTGGCGTGATGCCCAGCGCCTGCAAGGTGGCGTTGCCGCTGGGGTCGCTGCGTACCTCGGGCGGCGGCGGCGGCGGCCCCAAGGGGCCCCCGACGGCCGGTGGCGGCATGGCAGGCACGTGCACGCCGCGCGCCAGCACCACGCGCAGCGCGGTCAGCATTTCCTGCGTCGTGCTGCTCTTGGCGATGAAGCCCGCCGCACCGCGGTCCAGTGCGGCGGTCACGGTACCGGGCGAGTCGTCGGCGGAGATGGCCACCGCCGGCATCGCGGGCCAGTGTTCGCGCAGCCGCTCCAGGCCGCTCATGCCCGACATGCCCGGCAGCACCAGGTCCACCAGCGCCAGGTCGGCCGCACCGTGCTGCGCCAGCCACTGCAGCGCCTGTTCGCAACCGCCAGCCTGCACGACTTGCGTGCGGCCGTCGGCATGCTGCAGCAGCAGGGCCAGGCTTTCGCGGAACAAGGTGTGGTCGTCGACGAGCAGGATGCGCAAGGGGCGGCGCATGGCGCCCGCTGCATCGTCCCGCGCGAGCGCGCCTGCCGGCAGCGGCAAGTCCAACGAGTGAGACGGCGGCGGAGCAGGATGCACGATCCAGGTTCCTGGTCGCAACGAGACAGCCTAGCCGGCCGCCAGGCGAACGTCCTTGAAGGGCAACAAGTTTTGTGCGTCCTGGCCGTGGCTTACCGTGGTCAACCGCGGCGCACCGTCATCGCCGGCAGCCGCTCGCGCAGGCGCTGCAATGTGGCGGGCGACGGGTAATCCGACGCCACCGCCGGCAGATCGCCGGCCACACCTTGGTTGCGAAAGATCTGCAGCGCCCACTGCGCCACGCCGGCGTCGGCCAGTTCGTCGGCCAGCGTCAGCAGCGCAGCGTCGTCCAGCAACGCCGGGTGGGCGGTGGTGCGGCACGCGTAGGCCAGG
>JAABPT010000356.1 GCA_011391855.1 Burkholderiales bacterium | reverse complement strand
GACCATGTACGTTCATCCCAAGGCCTGGAGAACCGGCGTCGGGCGAACCTTGATCGCCGAGGCTCTCTCGGCCCTGGAGCACCGTGGCTGCACGTCCACTTGGGTCTGGGTGTTGGCAGCAAACGCTCAAGCTATAGCCTTCTACTCAGCTTGCGGCTTCAAGCTGCAGGCAGTGAGCAAGCGGTACTTCCAGCTCGGAGATCAGCGATTAGAGGAGGTTGCACTTGTGCGCGACGCCGCCCCTCGCTCAGGCGGCGCGTAAACGGCAGGCCACCAGCCCCGGTCTGGCGGTAAGGCTTTTTGCCCGTCAGGGCTTGGTAGCTGGCGGTTGTCGCACGATTAGCCCGCTCGTAGAGCGACCGCTTCCGGGCGTCGAGTTCTGCGTAGCGGGTGTCGCCGAAGGGTCGACTGGAACCGGTGGCGGCGGGCTGCTTCCAGGCACCCCACCTCCAACGGCTGGTCTGCGGCGGTGAACCCGGTACGCGGTCGGGCATGTGTCGACACATCAGCGACATTCGCTGCCTTGATCGCGTTGCCACCACGCCGCCGGTCGGACCCATGCGGAGCCACCCGAACGCAGCTAGCACATCGCGGCGGCCGAGTCGCCCGATTCGAGACACATCAGGCCAGCGCAGGCGGCCTTCGAGCCAGTCTAGGACCGTTCAAGGGCGCTTCCGACTCCCATGTCCGATCTCCCTTGACCCGCGTCGTCCATCGTCGACGTCCCCGTTCCGTCCGGAGATCGCTCGTGCCGTCAGGGTCCAGTACCCTGTTCACGGTCTGCTCGCCCGACTATCCTGCCTCCGGAATCCGCTCAATCCGGAGACGCCATGCGAACACCCGCACCGCGATCGCTGATCAGCCTCGCCGTTTTCTCCACGCTGCTCGCGGCGTGCGCTTCGATCGAGGACACCCCGCCCGCCGGGTCGATCGAGCCGATGCCGGGGCTCGGCACCTCGACCTTCAAGGTCACGGCGCGCGACGAGCAAGCACGCGCCTGGTTCGCACAGGGGCTGCTGCTCACCTACGCCTTCGAGCACGGGGAGTCGGCGCGCGTGTTCCGCGCCGCGCTGGCGCGCGACCCAAGCTGCGCGATGTGCGCCTGGGGCGTGGCCTACGCTCTTGGGCCCAACATCAACAATCCCGAGCGCGGGCCGGTGCGCGACATCCGCCGCTTCGTCGTGCGCGCGCAGCAGGCGGCTGCCGATGCCACCCCCATAGAACGTGCGCTGATCGACGCTATGGCGGTGCGCTACGGCGCTGCCGACGAACGGGCGCA
Organism: Burkholderiales bacterium; assembly: GCA_011391855.1. GTDB lineage: Bacteria > Pseudomonadota > Gammaproteobacteria > Burkholderiales > Burkholderiaceae_C > Rubrivivax. The sequence goes on along the minus strand of JAABPT010000356.1, from coordinate 1,600 downwards.
GAAGTCGTACGAGGCGATGGGTAGCGCGCTGTGCAGCACGCGCAAGACGGAGAGGGAGGTCGACCCGCAGGAGCTCGCCTACGCCGCCGCGATGGACGACGTGGTGCGCAAGTTCCCCGAAGATCCGGATGTCGTCGCGCTGTATGCCGACGCCGTGATGAGCACGATGCCGTGGCAGTGGTGGGACCCCAAGACCGGCCAGCCCAACGGCACGGTGGGCGACGTCATCGCCCGCCTGTCGGCGACCACGCGCAAGCACCCGCGCCACACCGGCGCGCTGCACTTCTACGTGCACGTGGCCGAGCACTCGCCCGACGCACGCCAGGCCGAGGCCGCCGCCGACGGGCTGGGCAGCGAGGCCCCCGCAGCGCCCCACCTCGTGCACATGGGCAGCCACATCTACAAGAACATCGGCCGCTTCGCCGACGGCAGCCACGCCAACGAGCAGGCGCTCGAGGTGCAGAAGCGCTTCGACGCGGCACTCAAGGCGCAGGGCGTGCCGTTCCGGGGCAACTGGGACTGGCACCACCTGCACTTCCTGTGGTACTCGGCTTTGATGGAAGGGCGCACCCCGCTGTCGCTGCACACGGCGCGCGAGCTCGAACGGCGCTTCGGCAGCCGCGGCGACGGCTTCGGCGAATACGCGCGGCTGCTGCCGCTGGTCACGCTGGTGCGCCTGCAGCGCTGGGACGACGTGCTCGCCGAGCCGGTGACCCCGCAGGGCCTGGGTCTGCTCGCGGGCTACGGCGCCTACGCGCGCGGCATGGCCTTCGCGCACACCAGCCGCTTGCCGCAGGCCAAGGCGGAGCTCGCCGACGTCACCCGCCTGAGCGCGCAGCCCACGCTTCAGCGCGCCAAGCTCTTCGGCGAGCAAAAGCCGCGCGAGCTGATGGCGCTGGCGCAGGACATGCTGGCTGCCACGATCGCGCGGGCCGAATGGCGGCACGACGAGGCGATCGCGCTGCTGCGCAAGGCGGCCGATGCTGACGACGAGTTCGGCAACGACCCGCCGCTGTTCGGTGGCGGCGCGCGCCTGGCGCTGGCCGGTGCGCTGCTGGAGGCGGGTCAGGGCGACGAGGCTGGCAAGCAGATCGCCGAGGCCTTGCGGCTGAATGGCCCCAGCGCCTGGACCCACCAGGGCCTGGCACAGCTGGCCGAGCTGCGCGGGGCGCGCGACGAGAGCAGGAGACATGCGGAGCTGGCGCGCGCTGCCTGGAAGAACGCGGAAGGGTCGAGCCTGCCGCGGCTGTAGCGCGGTGGAACGCCCCAGCGCGGCGCGGCCTTGGGGGGTCGGCTCCAAGCCCAGGTACTTGAGGATCCTCTCGATCACCGACCGCTCAAGAATGGCGGCGATGATCTGTAGCTCATCCCAAAGCCGCCTGCTTCGTGCGACTGCTCCTGGCCGACGGTGACCATTCTTGGATGGTCCATTTGCCACAACCCAACGGCAACCTCTGCTGACCGGCTTGCAGGCCGCAGCCCCAAGGTGCTGCCCTCCGATCGCCGCGCCGTTGGTCAACCAATCAGCACGCACTCAGACGGCAGATCGCGTCCTCCAGGGACAAGGTGTCCAGCCGCGAGGCTCAGGCAATGCCACGCC
>JAABPT010000366.1 GCA_011391855.1 Burkholderiales bacterium | reverse complement strand
CAGCTCAGCGGCGGCCAGCGCCAGCGTGTGGTGATCGCCATCGCGCTGGCCTGCGGCCCCGACCTGCTGGTGGCCGACGAACCGACCACGGCGCTGGACGTGACGATCCAGCGCGAGGTGCTCGACCTGATCCTGGAGCTGGTGCGCGAGGACGGCATGGGCCTGCTGCTCATCAGCCACGACCTCGGCGTGATGGCCGACACCGTGCAGCGCCTGCTGGTCATGTACGGCGGCACGGTGGTGGAGAGCGGGCCCACGGCCGCTGTCTTCGAGCGCCTGGCGCACCCGTACACGCGCGGCCTGTTCGCAGCGCGACCGCGGCTCGGGCTGGCGCGCGGCACGCGGCTGGCGACCATTGCCGGGCGCGTGCCGGAACTCGCCGACATGCCCGCCGGCTGCCCGTTTGCCGACCGCTGCGAGCTCGTCGTCGACGCCTGCCGCGCCGCGCCGCCGCCCGCGGTGTCGTTGGGGCCGGACCACGAAGCGCGCTGCATCAGGGTCGACAGATGACCGCCCCGCTGCTGCAGGTCGAGCACCTCGCCATGCGCTACCGGCTGCCGCGCGAACGGCTGCTGGCGCCGGCGCCCGAGGTGCAGGCGCTGGGCGGCGTGAGCTTCACGCTGCAGGCCGGCAAGAGCCTGGGCATCGTGGGTGAATCGGGTTCCGGCAAGAGCACGCTGGCGCACCTGGTCATGGCGCTGGAATCGCCCACGGCCGGCCGCGTGCTGCTCGACGGCCAGGACCTGCACCGGCTGGACGCCGCGGCGTTGCGGCGCGCGCGAGCCAAGCTGCAGATGGTGTTCCAGGACCCCTACGGATCGCTGGATCCGCGCCGCACCGTGCTGCAGACGGTGGCCGAACCGTTGGCCGTGCTGCACGGCGCGGGCAAGGCCGAGCAGCGCGAACGCGCCGTCGAGGCGCTGGACGCCGTGGGCCTGCGCGAGGCGGACCTGCAAAAGGTGCCGCATGAATTTTCCGGCGGTCAGCGCCAGCGCATCGCCATCGCGCGTGCGCTCATCACGCGGCCGAAACTGATCGTGGCCGACGAACCGGTGAGTGCGCTGGACGTGTCGGTGCAGGCGCAGGTGCTCAACCTCATGCAGGACCTGCAGGACCGCTTTGGCGTGACCTACCTTTTCATCAGCCACGACCTCGCGGTGGTGGACCTGCTGTGCGACGAGGTCATCGTGCTGCAGCACGGCCGCGTTGTGGAGCAGGGCCACCCCGACGACTTGTTCCAGCGCCCGCAGCACCCCTATACACAGCGCCTGCTGGCGGCGGTGCCCGGCGTGAAACCTCGCGCCCGGGCATGAGCGCCGTTGTCGCAGAATCGCGCACGATTCCCCAAGCCTGCCCATTGCCAGAGTTTTTCAGGAGAACAAGATGACCCTCAGCCGCCGCGCCCTCAACACCTTGCTCGCCGGCGTGCCCTTGGCCGCCGCCTTGCCCGGCGCCTGGGCGCAGTCGCGCCGCGACAGCGTGGTGCTCGGCATGACGCTGGAGCCCTCGCCCGGGCTGGACCCGACCACCGCATCGGCCGCAGCCATCGGCGAGATCGTGCACTACAACATCTTCGAGGGCCTGACCAAGGTGGGCATGGACGGCTCGGTGACACCGCTGTTGTGCGAGTCCTGGGGCCACACCCCCGACGGCAAGACCTACACCTTCGCATTGAAGAAGGGCATCAAGTTCTCCGACGGTTCGGCCTTCGATGCCAATGCGGTGAAATTCAGCTTCGACCGCGCGCGTGCACCGGGCAGCACCAACAAGGCCAAGAAGGCGGTCTTCGACAACATCTCCAGCGTCGTGGTGCACGACCCGCACACGGTGATCCTGGTGCTGAACAACGCCGAGGCCATGTTGCCCTTCCGCCTGGGCGAGAACACCGCCGTCATCCTGCACCCGAACACGGCCGCGCAGGCGGCCACGCAGCCGGTGGGCACCGGACCCTTCGTGCTGGAGCGCTGGAACAAGGGCAGTTCGGTGACGCTCGCGCGCTGGGACGGGTACCGCGACGCCGCCAAGGTACCGCTGCGGCGCGTGACCTTCCGCTTCATCAACGACCCCGCGGCGCAGGTGGCGGCCCTGCTGGCCGGCGACGTGGACGGCATCCCGCGTTTCGGCGCGCTGCAGGCGCTGAAGCAGTTCCAGGGCGACAAGCGCTTCACGGTCGAGGTCGGCAGCACCGCCGGCAAGGGCATGCTGGCCATCAACAACCGCAAGCCGCCGTTCAGCGACGTGCGCGTGCGCCGTGCCATCACCCACGCCATCGACCGCCAGGCTTTCATTGACGGCGCGCAGGAAGGCCTGGGCAAGCCGATCGGCAGCCACTTCGCGCCTACCGACCTGGGTTACCTCGACCTGTCGAAGATGGTTGCGCACGATCCGGAAAAGGCCAAGGCGCTGCTGCGCGAGGCCGGCGTGACCACGCCGCTGAACGTGACGCTGACGCTGCCGCCGCCGCCGTATGCGCGCAAGGGTGGCGAGATCGTTGCCGCGCAACTGGCCAAGGTGGGCATCAACGCCAAGATCGAGAACGTGGAGTGGGCGCAATGGCTGGCCGGCCCCTTCAAGGGCAATTTCGACCTCACCATCATCAACCACGTGGAGCCGCTGGACTACGCCACCGCGTATGCCGACCCCAACTACTATTTTGGCTACGACAGCGCGCGCTTCCGCGGCTTCGTGGCCACGCTGGCGGCCACCAGCGACCAGCGCGAGAAGGGCCGGCTGTGGCGCGACATGCAGCGCCAGCTGGCCGAGGACGCGGTCAACGCCTTCATCTGGAACCCGGCGCAGGTGGCGGTCTTCAAGCGCGGGCTGCGCGGGCTGTGGAACAGCTCGCCGATCTTCGCCAACGATATGGCGTCGGTGAGCTGGGCACCGCCGGCCACCAAGTCGTGATTTGACTGCGCTGCACGAGCTCACCGCCACCGAACTGCTGGCCGGCTACCGCGAGCGGCGGTGGTCGCCGCTGGAGGTGGCGCAGGCGGTGGTTGCTCAGGTCGAGCGCTGGGAACCGCATATCCACGCCACCTGGGGCTTCGACGCCGAAAGTGTGTGGGCCCAAGCGCGCGCCTGCGAAGCGCGCTGGCAGCGCGGTGAACCCAGCGGTGCGCTCGACGGCGTGCCGGTGACGCTGAAGGAGAACATCGCCACGCGTGGCGTGCCGGTGCCGCTGGGCAGTGCGGCCACCGAACTGGTGCCCGCGGCCGAAGATGCACCGCCCGCGGCACGGCTGCGCGAAGCCGGCGCGGTGCTGCTGGCCAAGACCACGATGCCCGATTTCGGCATGCTGTCTTCGGGTCTGTCGAGCTTTCACCCTTTGTCGCGCAACCCCTGGGCGCTGGACAAGGGTCCGGGCGGCAGCAGTGCCGGCGCCGCCGCGGCGGCGGCCGCCGGCTGTGGCCCGCTGCATCTGGGCACCGACATCGGCGGCTCGATCCGCCTGCCCGCAGGCTGGTGCGGCGTCGTGGGCTTCAAGCCCAGCGGCGGCCGAATCCCCATCAAACCGCCCTACCTGGGCCGCGTGGCGGGGCCGATCACACGCACGGTGGCCGATGCGGCACTGCTGATGGCCACGCTGAGCCGCCCCGACTGGCGCGACGCGACGAGCCTGCCGCCGCAGCACATCGACTGGCAGGACATCGAGGCCGATCCCGCCGTGGTCTTGCGCGGGCTGAAGTTCGGCCTGCTCATGGACGCCGGCTGGGGGCTGCCGCTGGACGCCGAGATCGCCGCCGCGGTGCAGGCCGCGGCACGCTGCTTCGAAGCCGTCGGCGCCATCGTCGAACCCCTGCCGGCCTTCAGCACGCGCGAGATGGCCGACGGCATCAACCTCTTCTGGCGGCTGCGTTCCTGGCTCGACATCTCGGCCCTGCCGCCCGATCGGCGTGCCAAGGTGCTGCCGTTCATCCGCGACTGGGCGGCCGCGGGCCAGATCTGCACCGCTGCGCAACTGTTTCACGGCTACAGCCAATTCGCCGCGCTGCGCGACGCCGCGGTGGCGGCCTGCCAGCCGTTCGACTTCGTGATCTCGCCGGTGGCGCCGGTGTCGGCGTTTCCGGCCGAGTGGGCCAGCCCCACCAACGACCCGCAGCGCGCCATGGAGCACATCGCCTACACGCTGCCGTACAACATGAGCGAGCAGCCCGCCATCAGCGTGCCCTGCGGCCACACCGAAGGCGGCTTGCCCATCGGACTGCAGATCATCGGCCGGCGCCACGACGACCTGGGCGTGCTGCGACTGGCGCGGGCGTGGGAACACCTGCGCCAGCCGTTGCGGCCCTGGCCTTCGCCGCCCTGAAGCGGTCGCGGAAGGCTGCGTTGCGCGAGCGCGCTACATTCCGGTCCATGTCCCACGCCGACTCCCGCGGCAACCCCACTGGCAGCGCGAACGCCCAGGCGCGTGAAGCGGCCGAGCAGGCGCTGTGGCGCATGATGTCGTTCTACGACACGCCGCTGGCCGACCTGGACACGGCCAGCGCCGCCGATCCCGGCTGGGCCTTGCCGCATGTCATGAAGGCCGGCTTTCTGCTGAGCCTGACCGAACCCACGCTGCTGCGCCAGGCCGACGCCCACCTCGCGCACGCCCGCGCGCTGGCCAAGGACGCCGCGCCGCGCGAGCGGGCGCACCTGGAAGCCGTGCAACTGTTGCTGGAAGGCCGCTGGCATGCCGCCTGCCGGGCCTGGGACGCGCTGCTGCTGCAGCACCCACGTGACGCGCTGGCGCTGCAGTGGGCGCAGCTGTGGGACTTCTACCGCGGCGACGCCGCCGGCCTGCGGTTGCGCCCCGCACGTGCGCTGCCCGACTGGGACGAGTCCGACCCGCTGCACGGCTACGTGCTGGCCCTGCATGCCTTCGGCCTGGAGGAAAGCAACCTGTATCCGCAGGCCGAGGACGCCGGCCGCCGCGCGCTGGAAGCCAACCCGCGCGTGCCCTGGGCCGTGCACGCCGTGGCCCATGTGATGGAGATGCAGGGCCGCTACGAGGAAGGCGCAGCCTGGCTGCGCCAGCACCAGCCGGCGTGGTCCGAAGGCAACGGCTTCGCCTGCCACCTGTGGTGGCACAAGGCGCTGTTCCGGCTGGAGGCGCTGGACTTCGCCGGCGTGCTGCGCCTGGTCGACACCCACCTGAGCGGCAGCGCCTTGCAGATCACGCTGCAACGCGTGGACGCCGCCGCCATGCTGTGGCGCTTGCACCTGCTGGGCGAGGACGTCTCGCTGCGCTGCGCCGAAGTGCTGTCGGGTTGGGACCTGGCCGACGAACACGCGGGCCACTACGCCTTCAACGACGTGCATGCGGTGATCGCCATGCTGGGCGCCGGTGACGTGGCGCGCGCCGAGTCCTGGCTGGCGCGCTGTGCCCAGCGTGCGCTGCAGCCCGCGGACGCCGGCCGCAGCAACCACCAGATGGCGCGCGAGGTCGGCCTGCCGCTGATGCGTGGGCTCATTGCGCTGGCGCATGACGACGCCGACGGTGCCGCCGACCTCATCTACCCGGTGCGCGCGCTGGCGGCACGCTTCGGTGGCAGCCATGCGCAGCGCGACCTCATCGACCAGACGCTGCTCGCCGCCGCGGCGCAGGGCGGGCGGCGTGAGATCGGCCGCGCATTGATCAACGAGCGATCGATGGCCAAGCCGGTGACGCCGCTCACGCGGCACTGGATCGAGCGGCTGGCCTTGCCCAAGGAGGTGCGCGCATGAACGACGACAAGGTGGGCAGCGCGAGGGCCGAGAAACGCGAGCAGCGCCTGAAGTTGCTGGAAGACCATATCGGCCGCTCGCTGGCCGAAAGCGAGGCCAGCGGCGAACTGCGCACCGCGCGCCACTGGGGCCAGCCACTGGACCTGGGCGACGGCTACGAGCAGACGCCGGTGGAACTGCGCATGGGCTACAAGATCCTGAAGGACGCCGGCATCGTGCCGCCCGAGGTGGAGCTGATGCGCGAGATCGAGGCGCTGGGCCTGCAACTCCAGGCCATGCCCGAAGGCGGAGAGGCCGCGGCGCTGCGCCAGCGCATCGCCGACCAGCGGCTGCTGCTGTCGCTGCGCCTGGAGCGGCTGCGCGCCACCGGCGCGCCTTGAGCTTTACTCCAGCGGCGCGCCTTGAGCTTTACACGACCGACGCGCCCTGCGCTTTACGCCACCGGCGCGCCCTGATCGCTACACCAGCGGCTCGGGCAGTTGCTCGGCCGCGATCGTGCGCTGCACCGCCGGCCGCGCCAGCACGCGCTGCAGGAAGGGCCCGATGTGCGGATAGCTGCGCGCCGGCCGTTCGCCGAAGCCGCGGGTCCAGCGGCACAGCATGAAGGCGTACGGGTCCACCGCGCTGTAGTGTTCGCCGAGCATCCAGGGCCCACCGTGCGCAGCCAGTTGTGCGTCGATCTGCGCCAGGCACGCGTGCACCTTGGCCTGCGCATGCGCCCTCACCTGCGCGGCGCCTGCGACGTTGCCCTCGTCGAGCAGGCGCTCGGGGTAGAAATAGTGCAGCAGCGTGGCCTGCAGCGTATTCGTCAGCCACACCAGCCACTTGTAGAAATGCGCCCGCTCGGTGCTGCCCAGCGCAGGCGCCAGGCCCGCGGCCGGGTGCGTGTCGCACAGGTGCAGGCAGAGGGCCGCGGTTTCGTACAGCACCAGATCACCGTCCACCAGCACCGGGATCAACCCGTTCGGGTTCAACGCCAGGTAGGCCGGCGACTTGTGCGCGCCTTGCGGGCGGTCGACGAGTTGCAGCTCGAACGGCGCGCCGATCTCGTGCAGCAGCACGTGCGGCGTGAAGCTGGCGTTGCCGGGGTAATAGTGCAAGGTGGTCATGCGGTGATGATCGCACGGCGGTTGCAGGCGTGGCACCATCCTGGGCCCCGCTCTCTTGGGACCAACGATGTCCGAATACACCGCACAGGTCGCCTGGCAGCGCGACCCGCTCGAAGCCTTTACCGACAACCGCTACAGCCGCCGCCACGAACTGCGTTTCGACGGTGGCGCCGTGGTGCCGGGCTCTTCTTCGCCGAGCATCGTGCCGCTGCCGCTGTCGGACGCCGGCGCGGTGGACCCCGAGGAAATGTTCGTCGCCTCGCTGGCCAGTTGCCACATGTTGTGGTTCCTGTCGCTGGCGGCCGGGCAAGGCTTCCGTGTCGACCGCTATGAAGACGAAGCCATCGGCACGCTGGCGCGCAATGCCGCGGGCCGGCAGGCGATGACGCGCGTGGTGCTGCGACCGCGCGTGCGCTGCATCGGCGAGCGCCAGCCCACGGCGGCCAAGTTGCAGGCCCTGCACGAACAGGCGCACGAAGCCTGCTTCATCGCCAATTCGGTGACGACCGAAGTGCGTTGCGAGCCGCGGTTCTGAGGCTGCCTGTGAGGGTGCCCGTTCTCACCACGCCACGCTTGCGCCTGCGCCCCTTCAAGCAAGCCGACCTGGACGCCTACGCGGCCATCTGCGCCGACGCCGAGGTCATGCGTTACATAGGGGCCGGCGGCCCCGTGGGCCGCGACGTGGCGTGGCGGCACATGGCGCTGTTCCTGGGCGAGTGGGCGCTGCACGGTTACGGCACCTGGGCCGTGGAACGGCGCAAGGACCGGCAGCTGATCGGCCGTGCCGGTTTCCTGCACCCCGAAGGCTGGCCCGGCTGTGAGCTGGCGTGGACGCTGGCGCCCGACGCCTGGGGCCAGGGTCTTGCCTTCGAGGCTTCCAGGGTCGCGCTGGCCTATGGCCGCGACCAGCTCGGGCTGGGCGAAGTGATCAGCCTCATCCGCAAGGACAACCTGCGTTCCATCGCGCTGGCAGAACGCCTGGGCGCGCGGCACGACGGCAGCATCGACTTCATGGGCAGCCACGCTCTGCTGTACCGGCACCCGGTTGCGGGGGCTTGAAGCGGCGGCGGCACGCTCCCAGATGGCGGGGTGACGCCGCTGCACGCTTCGGTCTTTGTCCTGATCTTCTTCGCCGCTCTGGCGTTTGCCGTGGCGGCCTGGCTGTGGGGCCCGCCACTGCGCGCTGCGCTGCGCCGCGCGCGGGTGCGCCGCCAGCCGTTCCCCTACGCCTGGCGCGAGATCCTGCGTCGTCGCATGCCGGGCTTCGCCCGCCTGCCCGCCGACGTGCAGTTGCAGTTGAAAAAGCATGCCCAGGTGCTGCTGGCCGAGAAGCCCTTCATCGGCTGCGCGGGCCTCGTGGTCAGCGACGAGATGCGCGTGCTCATCGCCACGCAGGCGGCCTTGCTGCTGCTGAACCGCCGCGCCGGTTACTTCCCAGCGCTGCGCCAGGTGCTGGTCTACCCGGGCGCTTTCGTCGTGGATCGCGCCGCCATCGACCCCGCCGGGCTGGCGCGCGACGAACGCCGCGTGCTTTCGGGCGAGTCCTGGCAGCAGGGCCAGGTGATCCTGTCCTGGGACGACGTGCTGGCCGGCGCCGCCGACCCCGTTGATGGCCGCAACGTGGTGATCCACGAATTCGCGCACCAGCTCGACCAGGAGAGCGGCGGCGCCAATGGCGCACCCTGGCTCGGCACGCGCGAGCGCCATGCGCGCTGGGCGGCGGTACTGGGCGCTGAGTTCGAGGCCTTGCGCCAACGCCTGGCCGGGGGCGCGCCGGGCCTCATCGACCCCTATGCGGCCACCGACCCGGCCGAATTCTTTGCCTGCGTGAGCGAGCTCTTCTTCGAGCAGCCGGCTGCCCTGGCGGCGGCGCACCCGGCCCTGTATGGCGAGCTGAAGCGCTACTACGCCAGCAACCCGCTGGTCTGGTGAAGCCGCCATGCCCGGGGCCGCGCCCGGGCATTGACCCGGCCTCTCGGCAACTGGGCATCGGTGCCGCCCAGAATCGCGGTATGGCACGCGCACTCGTCTGGCTCAAACGCGACCTGCGGCTGCGCGACCACGCGCCGCTGGCGGCCGCGCAAGGCTTCAACGCGGCGGCGGCGCTTTATGTGATCGAACCCGAGTGGCTGGCCAGCCCCGAATTCGACGCCAGCCACCTGGACTTCGCGCTGCAGTGCCTGGCCGAATTGCGCGCCGGCCTGGCGGCGCGTGGCCTGCCACTGCTGGTGCGCGTGGGCCCGGTGCCCGCGGTGCTGGACGGCCTGCGAGCGGAGTGGGCCTTCTCGCAACTGCTCAGCCACGAGGAAACCGGTCCCGGCTGGACCTGGTCGCGCGATCGCGCGGTGGCGGCCTGGTGCCGCGAGCGCGGCGTGACCTGGCGCGAATGGCCGCAGACCGGCGTCGTGCGGCGACTGAAGTCGCGCCAGGGCTGGGCCGGCCGCTGGGCGGAGCGCATGAATGCGCCCACCGAGCCGGTGCCCGAAGGCCTTGCCGGCGCGCCTTTGCCGGTGGCCGACCTGCCCACGTTGCACACGCTGGGTGTGGCACCGCACGGCAAGACCTTGCAGTCGGCAGGCGAGGCGGCGGCGTGGGAACTGCTGTCGGGCTTCCTGCAGGGTCGCGGCCGCGACTATCGCCGTGCGCTTTCCAGTCCGCTCACGGCGGTCGACGGCTGCAGCCGCCTGAGCCCGCACCTGGCCTTCGGCACGGTGTCGATGCGCTGCGTGCACCAGGCCACCGAGCAGGCCATCGCCGTGGCCGGCGGCAACGGCGACCGGGCGCTGGCGCACGCACTGCGCGGCTTTGCCGGCCGCTTGCGCTGGCACTGCCACTTCATGCAAAAGCTCGAGGACGAGCCGGCGATAGAGACGCGCAACTTCGCCCGCGCCTGCGACGGCCTGCGCGAAGCCGAATTCGACCGCGGACGCTTCGAGGCCTGGTGCGCGGGCGCCACCGGCTACCCCATGGTCGACGCCTGCATGCGAAGTTTGCGCGCCACCGGCTGGCTGAATTTCCGCATGCGGGCCATGCTGGTGAGTTTTGCCGCGTACCACCTGTGGCTGCACTGGCGCGATCCGGGGCTGTTCCTGGCGCGCCAGTTCCTGGACTTCGAGCCCGGCATCCACTGGAGCCAGATGCAGATGCAAAGCGGCACCACCGGCATCAATACGCTGCGCATCTATTCGCCGGCCAAGCAGGCACGCGACCACGACCCGCAGGGTGAATTCGTGCGCCGCTGGCTGCCGGAGCTGGGTACTGCGGCGTATCCACGGCCGATCGTGGACGAGCGCACGGCGCTGGCCCGCGCCAAGGAACGCCTGTATGCGCTGCGCGCCACGCCAGACGCGCGCGCCGAGGCGAACGCCGTGCAGCAACGCCACGGATCACGCAAGAGCGGGCTGCCGCCGACGGGCCTGAAGCGCCGCCGCGCGGCCGCGGTGCACCCGGGTCAGCAGGAACTGTTCTGATGGCTGCGCACAAGGACCATTCGAAAAAGACGGATTTCAAGGGCAACAAGTCTTCGCTGCCCAGCAAGCCTTGCGCCGTGTGCGGCCGCCCCATGAGCTGGCGCAAGGCCTGGGCGAAGAACTGGGCCGAGGTGCGCTACTGCTCAGAGGCCTGCCGCAGGAAGAAAGACGAAAGCAACTCCGATGCCGCAAGAGCCTGAAATCCGCCAACTGGTCGTGGTGCTGGGCGACCAGCTCGACCGCGACTCCAGCGCCTTCGACGGCTTCGACCCCGCCCGCGATCGCGTATGGATGTGCGAGACCAGCGAAGAGTCCACCCATGTCTGGTGCAGCAAGCAGCGCATCACGATCTTTCTTTCGGCGATGCGCCACTTCGCTGAAACCTTGCGCGGCGAAGGCGTGCCGCTGATCTACCGCGAAATGGCGCCGGGGTCCCTGGCGCAGGCGCTGGCCGAGACGCTGGCCGCCCATCGAGTGCAGCGCGTGGTGCTTGCCGAGCCGGGCGACTGGCGCGTGTGGCATTCGTTGCGGGCCGCGGTGGGTGCCACGCCGCTGGAGGTGCGCGAAGACCGCCACTTTCTTTGCAGTCGCGGCGAATTTGCCGCCCACGCCCAGGGCCGCAAGCAGTTGCGCATGGAGTATTTCTACCGTGAGATGCGGCGCCGGCATCTCGTTCTGATGGACGGCGACCAGCCCGTGGGCGGTGAATGGAATTACGACGCCGACAACCGCGAAGCGTTCGGACCGAACGGCCCCGGTTTCCTGCCGGCCACGCCGCGCTTCGAACCCGACGCCATGACGCAGGGCGTGATCGAACTCGTCGAAACGCGATTTGCAGCGCATCCTGGCAGCGTGGAATCGTTCGGCTGGCCGGTGACGCGCGCACAGGCCCTGCAGGTGCTGCAGACCTTCATAGAAGAACGGCTCGAACATTTCGGCCGCTGGCAGGACGCCATGTGGGAAGGTGAACCCTGGCTTTACCACGCCCACATTGCGGCTGCGCTGAATCTGAAACTGCTGAATCCGCGCGAAGTGATCGAAGCCGCCGAGGCCGCTTATCGCGCGGGTCGCGCGCCCTTGCCGGCGGTGGAAGGGTTCATCCGCCAGGTGCTGGGCTGGCGCGAATATGTGCGCGGCATCTACTGGCAGCAGATGCCCGATTACGCCGAACGCAATGCGCTGCAGGCGAGTGAAAACCTGCCGGCCTGGTACTGGACCGGCCACACCCACATGCGCTGCCTGGCCGACGCTATCGGGCAAACGCTGCAGCACGGATATGCGCACCATATCCAGCGCCTCATGGTCACGGGCCTGTATGCGTTGCTGCTGGGGGTGGCGCCGAAGCAGGTGCATGCCTGGTACCTGGGCGTCTATGTCGACGCCGTGGAATGGGTGGAACTGCCCAATACGCTGGGCATGAGCCAGTTTGCCGACGGCGGCGTGATGGCCAGCAAGCCCTATGCAGCCACGGGCAAGTACATCGAACGCATGAGCAACCACTGCCGCGGCTGCCGTTACGACCCGGCGCAACGCACCGGCGATGAGGCTTGCCCCTTCACCACGCTGTACTGGGACTTCCTCGGCCGCCACGAAACGCTGCTGGCGAAGAACCCGCGCATGGCGCTGCAGGTGAAGAACCTGGTGCGCCTGGCGCCGGCCGAGCGCCAGGCGATTGGCGAACGCGCGGCCGCCATCCGCCGCGGCGAAGTCGGCGCGGCCTGAAGCGGCGGCATGACACAGCCCGATCTCTTCGCCACGCCGGCCTTCGAGCCCAGCCTGCAGGCAGCCCGGGCGCGCCTGGCCGCCGTGCGCCCGGACGCCTATGCGCGCACGCGCAACCATCTCGAAGGTGCCGTCACGCGCTTGTCGCCCTATCTCACACACGGCTTCCTGACCCTGCCCGAGGTGCTGCGCGACGTGCTGCAGCGCCACCCCCTCGACGTGCAGCACAAGTTCGTCTTCGAACTCGGCTGGCGCGAATATTTCCACCATGTGTGGCAGCACCGGGGCGACGCCATCTTCGCCTCGCTGCACGAAGGACCGCAGCCCGACGCCGCCTATGCCAGCGCATTGCCGGCCGATATCCGCCAAGGGGCCACCGGCGTGCCGGCCATCGACCTGGCCGTGCGCGAGCTCTACGCCACCGGCTGGCTGCACAACCATGCGCGCATGTGGCTGGCCTCGTACGTGGTGCATCTGCGCAAGGTGCACTGGCGTGCCGGCGCCGACTGGTTGTACGGTCATCTGCTCGACGGCGACCTGGCCAGCAACCACCTGAGCTGGCAATGGGTGGCCGGCACCGGCAGTCACAAGCCGTATCTATTCAATGCCGAGAACGTGGCGCGTTATGCGCCTTTGGCCTGGCACAGCGAGCGCACCGTCGTCGACCGGTCCTACGAGGCGCTGGACCACATCGCGCGCAGCGCGCAGGCGCTGCCTGCCGGGCAAGGTGCCAGCATCGCGGAACCCGAACTGCTGCAGGCGCCACCAGAGGTCTTCACGGCGCCCGACCCGCATGCGGTGGCGGGTCGGACCGTGCATCTGGTGCACCCGTGGTCGCTGGGCGAACAGTCACCTGGCACCGGCCTGCGCTTGGGTGTGGTCAGCACCGAATTTCACCGCGCCTGGCCGTGGAGCGGCGCACGCTGGCAGTTCGTGACCACGCGCATGCGCGAGCTGTGCGACCAGCTGTGGGTGGCCGACACCGAGGCACTGGTGCAGGCGCTGGGCGCGGCAGCCAGCGTGAGCGGGCGGGCCGACCCGCATCTGCCTCGGCCATGGGCCAGGCTGGGCCTGCAGCCACCGCTGCGCCTGTTTGGCTCGCCGCGCCGTCCCTGTGCTTCCTTCACGCCATACTGGCGCGAGGTGACCCAGGGCCGGGGCAGTGCCTCGGAGCTGCTGAATTAGTTCGTCATTAGCGGACGTTCAATTGAGATAACATCCCTCGTTAGCGCGCATTCAATCAGAATAAGACGTCGCAATGGCGGTGCTGTCAAAAGCACCGGTCAGGGACATACTCCTTCGAAACGGATCCGATGAAAAAGACCTACGCCCAAATCGTCAAGCAGATTCAGGTGCTGCAACAGGAAGCCGACAAGTTGCGGCGCGATGAAATCGGGGGTGTCGTTGCGCGCATTCGCGAGGCCATCCAGCATTACGGACTGACCGCCGCCGATCTGGGCTTGTCCCCGAAGGTCGCAGGCAGCACCACGGTCGCTGCCAAACCCGCCGCCAAGACGCGCCGCAAGTCGACCAAGGCCAAGGCCGCTGGGGCACGCGCAGTGAAATTCCGCGACGAGGCTGGCCGTACCTGGGGCGGCATCGGCAAGCGCCCGCAATGGCTGCGCGACGCTCTGGCCGCGGGCAAGACGCTGCAGGACTTCGCCGTCCAGTAAGACGCTGTGGCCGGGCGCCCCACGGCGCCCGGCGCTTGGTGCGGTACTGCAAGCGCTACCGCAAGCGCTACGGCAAGTGCTACTGCAGCGCTACGGCGCCACGGTTTGCCGCACCGCGTGGTCCCAGGCCGCCATGCGTTCGGCGGCACGGCTGCGCGGCAGCGTCGGCTGAAAACGCCGCTCTTCGCGCCACAACGCGGCCAGCTCGTCCGTGCCGGCATAGACCCCGGCGGCCAGCCCCGCCAGATAGGCCGCGCCCAGCGCCGTGGTTTCGGTGACCTGTGGCCGCACCACCGGAATGCCCAGCAGGTCGGCCTGGAACTGCATGAGCAGGTCGTTGACGCAGGCACCGCCGTCCACGCGCAATTCGGCCACCGGTGCGGCGTCCTTGGCCATGGCCTGCAGCAGTGCCGCGCTCTGGAAGGCAATGCTTTCGAGCGCCGCGCGCGCGATATGCGCCACTGTGCTGCCGCGCGAGAGGCCGACGATGGCGCCGCGCACGTCGGCGTTCCAGTAGGGCGCGCCCAGGCCGGTGAAGGCCGGCACGACGATGACGCCGCCGCTGTCGGGCACGCTCTCGGCCAGCGCCTGCACCTCGCTGCTGCCGGCAATGGCGCGCAGCCCGTCGCGCAGCCACTGCACCACGGCGCCGCCGATGAAGACGCTGCCTTCCAGCGCATATTCGGGCGTGGTCGTGGGCTGCGCCGCCGCCGTGGTGATGAGGCCGTGGCTCGACGCGTGGAGGGCCGGACCGGTGTGCATGAGCATGAAGCAGCCCGTGCCGTAGGTGTTCTTGGCCAAACCCGCGCGAAAGCAGGCCTGGCCGAACAGCGCTGCCTGCTGATCGCCGGCCATGCCGGCGATGGGGATCGGCGCACCGAACAGCGTGGTTTCGCCGAACACATGGCTGGAAGGCCGCACCTGCGGCAGCACGCTGTCGGGCACGTGCAGCGCCTTCAGCAGTTCGTGGTCCCACACGTTGTGGCGGATGTCGAACAGCATCGTGCGCGAGGCGTTGCTCACGTCGGTGGCGTGCACGCGGCCCTGCGTCAATCTCCACAGCAGCCAGCTGTCCACCGTGCCGAAGGCCAATTCGCCCTGTGCCGCGGCGATATGCGCGCCGCTCACGTGGTCGAGCACCCAGCGGATCTTGGTGGCGCTGAAATAGGGGTCGATCACCAGGCCGGTGGACCGGCGCACGGTGTCGGCCAGGCCTTGCTCGCGCAACTGCGCGCACAGCGGCTCGGTGCGGCGGTCCTGCCAGACGATGGCGTTGTGGATTGGACGGCCGCTGCGGCGGTCCCACAGCAGCGTGGTCTCACGCTGGTTGGTGATGCCGATGGCGGCGATATCGCCAGCCGCCAGGCCGGACGCCGCCAGCGCTTCGCGGGCCACTTCCAGTTGCGACTGCCAGATCTCCTCGGGGTCGTGTTCCACCCAGCCGGGCTGCGGAAAGATCTGCCGGAATTCGCGCTGCGCCCGCGCCACGACGGTGCCGCTGCGGTGGAAGACGATCGCGCGCGAACTGGAAGTGCCCTGGTCCAGCGCCAGCAGGTGGTCCTTGGCCATGATGTGTCTCCTTGTGACGGAGACTCTGCCACAGCCCGGGCCGTGCGCGGGGCTCGAGTCAGTTCAGGTACATGCCCAGGTAGCGCCGGCCGTGGCTCACGGCTTCGGCGTCGGGGCAGGCGTTGAACCACTCGATGAGCTGCTTGCGCGCGCGTTCGCGGTGCTCGCCCTTGTCGCGCAGCACCACCTCCAGCAGCTGGTCGAAAGCGGCGCGGAAGTCGCCGTCGTGGGCCAGCAGCGCGGCCAGGTCGAAGCGGGCTTCGAAGTCCTTGGCGTTGGCGGCAATGCGTGCGGCCAGCGCCTGCGGGTCGCCGGCGGGGCGGTTCAGCGCCAGTTGCAGGCGCGCCGAAAGTGCCGCGTGGCGGTCGTCGCGTGCCTTGTCGGGCACGCCGGCCAGCAACGCCTGGGCGTCTTCCAGCGCGCGCCGGTCCAGCAGCCGTTCGGCCAGGTCCAGCGTGGCACCGGGGTGGCCCGGTTCCAGCGCCAGCGCATTCTTCAGCAGCGTCTCGGCGGTGTCGGCGTCTGGCGCCGCGGCGGCGTCGGCGCGCAGTTGTTCCGCGGGCGAGACCTGCGGCTGCAGGTGGCGGTCGAGGAATTCGCGGATCTTGCCTTCGGGCAAGGCGCCCACGAACTGGTCCACCGGCCGCCCGCCGACGAACAGCACCACCAGCGGAATGCTGCGGATCTGCAGCGCCGCCGAGATCTGCGGCGCCTCGTCGGTATTGAGCTTGGCCAGCGCGAAGCGGCCGCCGTAGGCCTGCACCAGCTTTTCCAGCACCGGGCCGAGCGAGCGGCAGGGGCCGCACCAGGGCGCCCAGCAGTCCAGCAGCACCGGCTGCTCGAGCGAGCGCTCGAGCACGGTCTTCTCGAAGTCGGCCTCGGTGACGTCGAACGACAAGGCCGGCGCAGCCGCGGCGGCAGGCGGGGTGCCGGGGGTGTTGAAGCTGTAGCCGGCGGTGTCGAAGCTGGTCTTGGCAAACATGGTGTGGGATCCCCTGAAACGCAGGCTGCCGCCGCGCGCCGGATTCGGCCCGGCAGCACGCTCGCCTGTGTCGAATGTTAGCCGTCCGGGCCCGACTGGGCGTGGCCGGGCCCTCTGCGGCAGCTCTTCAGGGATACAGCCCGCGCTCGGAGCGCGCGGTCAGGATGCGCTCGCAGGCCACCGCGAAGGTGGCCGTGCGCAGCGTGATCTTGTGGCGGTCGGCGGTGTCCCAGATGCGCTTCAACGCGCCGATCATGATCTTGTCCAGGCGCACGTTGATCTCGTCCTCGGTCCAGAAGAAGCTGCTGAAGTCCTGCACCCATTCGAAGTAGCTCACCGTCACGCCGCCGGCGTTGCAGATGACGTCGGGCACCACCAGCACGCCGCGTTCGGCCAGGATGTCGTCGGCCGAGGGCACCGTGGGGCCATTGGCGCCTTCCAGCACCATGCGTGCCTTCACGCGGCGGGCGCGCTCGGCGGTGATCTGGCCTTCCAGCGCGGCCGGGATCAGGATGTCGCAGTCGACGTCCCAGAATTCCTCGGCATTCATGAACTCGCCGCCCTTGAACCCGCCCACGCCACCGGTGGACTTCACATGGGCGATGAGGTCGGCCATGTCGAAGCCGTGGTCGTTGAAGATGCTGCCGGTGTGGTCCTGCGCGGCAACGATCTTGCCGCCGGCCTGGTTGAAGAGTTCGGCTGCCGCCGAGCCGACGTTGCCGAAACCCTGCACCGCCACACGCGCGCCGTTCAGGTCGAGGTTGATGCGCCGCGCCCCTTCGCGCCCGGTGACGAAGACACCACGGCCGGTGGCCTTCACGCGGCCCAGCGAGCCGCCCAGGTCGACCGGCTTGCCGGTGACCACGCCGGTGGCGGTGGAGCCGGTATTCATGGAGTAGGTGTCCATCATCCACGCCATGATCTGCGGGTTGGTGTTCACGTCGGGGGCGGGAATGTCGCGCTGCGGGCCGATGATGATGCCGATCTCGCTGGTGTAGCGCCGCGTCATGCGCTCCAGTTCCTTGTTCGAGAGCAGCTTGGGGTCGCAGCGGATGCCGCCCTTGGCGCCGCCGAAGGGCAGGTTGACGGCGGCGTTCTTCACGCTCATCCAGGCCGCCAGCGCCATCACTTCTTCCAGCGTCACGTCGGGGTGGAAGCGCACGCCGCCCTTGCCCGGCCCGCGGCTCAGGTTGTGCTGCACGCGAAACCCTTCGAAGTGCGCGATGCGGCCGTCGTCCATTTCAATGGGCACGTCGACGATGAGCATGCGCTTGGGGTGCTTCAGCGTTTCGACCCAGCGCGCCAGGTGGCCCAGGTAGGGCACCACGCGGTCCACCTGCATGAGGTAGGTGCCCCAGGGGCTGTCGGGGGTGGGGTGGACGAATGAAAGCGCTTGGGTCATGGTGTCTCCTTGTTGTGGTGGGATCGGCGTGGCGCCCGGACCGGCGTTGCACGACGGGGCACCCTCGTGGGGTGGCCGTGCAGGCGCCTCGGTGCGTGTCCTGCAATGTAAGTGCGCACTGGGGCCGTCGGTATAGGGCGTTCCATGCGTCCTTTGCATGAGAGCGGTGCGGCGACGTCATTTGCAGCGACGCACTTGCGCGCGTGGCTACACTGCCGGCGATGACGGATTCCAAGATTGCTTTCATCGGCGGCGGCAATATGGCCGGCGCGCTGATCGGCGGCCTGCGGCGCGCCGGCCGGCCAGCCGAGTCGATCCTGGTCGTGGAGCCGCTGCCGGCGCAACGCGAACGCCTGGCCCAGCAATGGGGCTTGGACCCGCTGGCCGTTGCCGACGAACGCCTGGCGGCGGCGGATACGGTGGTGTGGGCCGTCAAGCCCCAGCTCTTCGCGGCCGCGGCGGCGCCCTGTGCGCCCTTCATCGGCCGCGCGCTGCAGGTCAGCGTGATGGCCGGCATCCGCAGCGACGCGCTGGTGCGCGCCAGCGGCAGCGAGCACGTGGTGCGTGCCATGCCCAATACGCCGGCGCTCATCGGCCGCGGCATCGCCGGGCTTTTTGCGCGTTCAGCGGTGACCGCCGCCGAACGCGCCGGCGCCGAGAGCCTGTTCGCCCCCACCGGCACCACGCTGTGGGTGGCGCAGGAAGGCGACCTCGACGCCGTGACGGCGCTCTCCGGGTCGGGTCCGGCTTACGTGTTCTATTTCGTCGAGGCCATGGTGCAGGCCGCCGCCGAGATGGGCCTCACGCCAGAGCAGGGCCACCGACTGGCGCTGGCGACTTTCGATGGTGCGACCGCGCTGGCGGCGGCTTCGAAGGAATCGCCCGAGACGCTGCGGGCGCAGGTCACGTCGAAGGGCGGCACCAC
>JAABPT010000354.1 GCA_011391855.1 Burkholderiales bacterium | reverse complement strand
CTTGCGTCATCGCGCAAAAACTATGGACTTTGGACAGTCGATAGGTACGACGCCTAGCACCTGGGTTCGTACTTCGGATCCATGGGCTGCCGCAGTGTTGACGCCGACCGAAAACTGACCCACCTACAGCCATAGTGCCGATTCAAATTTGACCCGGGTGTTCAACCTACCCTGCCTCTTTCTTGAGCAGGGGAGACGGAGTGATCACCATGGCCATGATTGGCAAGATCAGGCGGATGTTTTTCCGCGAGAAGAAGTCGGTTCGGGAGATCGTGCGGCTGACGAGTCTGTCGCGCAACACGGTGCGCAAGTGGCTGAAGGCGCCGGTGCTGGACGAGCCGATGTACCGGCGCAGCGAGCGGCCGGGCAAGCTGAGCGCACACCATGACACGCTCAAGCTGGCGTTGAAGGCCGACGCGCACCGGCCCAGGCACGAGCGGCGCACGGCGCGCGCACTGCACGCGCAGATCAAGGCCGAGGGCTACACCGGCTGCTACAGCCGCGTCACCGACTTCATCCGCGCATGGCGCCAGGGCGAAGGCCAGAGCATCTCCACCAAGGCCTTCGTGCCGCTGGCCTTCGAACTCGGCGAGGCCTTCCAGTTCGACTGGAGCGAAGAAGGCCTGGTCGTGGGCGGCATCTACTACCGCATGCAGGTCTCGCACCTGAAGCTGTGCGCCAGCCGGGCCTTCTGGCTCGTGGCCTACCCCAGCCAGGGCCACGAGATGCTGTTCGACGCCCACACCCGTTCCTTCGCGGCCATGGGCGGGATCGCCCGACGCGGCATCTACGACAACATGAAGACGGCGGTGGACAAGGTCAAGAAGGGCAAGGGCCGCACCGTCAACAAGCGCTTCGCCGTGATGTGCGCGCACTACCTGTTCGACGCCGACTTCTGCAACGTGGCGTCAGGCTGGGAGAAGGGAGTCGTCGAGAAGAACGTGCAGGACAGCAGGCGCCGGATCTGGATCGATGCGGCCAAGCAGCGCTTCGGCTCCTTCACCCAACTCAACGCCTGGCTGGGCGACCGCTGCCGGGCCTTGTGGGGCGAGGTGCGTCACCCCGAGCATGACCGGTTCAGCGTGGCCGAGATGCTGGACAACGAGCGTCCCCATCTCATGCCCATGCCCGAGCCCTTCGACGGCTACGTGGAGAACCTGGCGCGAGTCAGCAGCACCTGCCTGGTGGTGGTGGCGCGCAACCGCTACTCGGTGCCGTGCGAGCTGGCCGGGCATACCGTCAGCACCCGGCTGTACCCGGGCAAGATCGTCATCGTGGCCGACGACGCGGTGGCGGCCAGCCACGAACGCCTGAGCGACCGCGGCCAGATCCGATACGACTGGCAGCACTACATCCCGCTGATCCAGAGGAAGCCGGGCGCCCTGCGCAACGGCGCGCCCTTCGCCGACATGCCCGAGGCGCTGCAGCAGTTGCGCCGGGCGCTGCTGCGCGACCCGGGTGGCGACCGCGTGATGGCGCAGGTGCTGGCCATCGTGCCCGTGGCGGGGCTGGACGCCGTGGTGGTGGCGGTGGAGCTCGCGCTGGAGGGCACACGGCAAGGGCGGGTCAGCGTGGAGCATGTCGTCAACGTGCTGGCGCGGCTGAACGCTGCGCCGACGCCCGAGAGTGCCGCCACGGCCTTGCAGGTCTCCACACCCCCGCTGGCCGACACCGAGCGCTACGACAGCCTGCGGGCCGGCAGTGCGGCCAGCACGGCCAGCACGATAGCCGAGGAGACCGACCATGCGTGAGCTTGCGGTCGAACTCAAACAACTGCGCATGCACGGCATGGCCGGCGCCTGGGCCGATCTGGTCGAGCAAGGCGGGGGTGGGCATGGAGATGGAGGCGGCAGCGCGGCGCTGGAAGGCTCTCGCTGGCTGCTGGAGCATCTGCTCAAGGCCGAGACCGCGGACCGCGCCATGCGCTCGGTGAGCCACCAGATGCACTCGGCCAAGTTCCCGGTGCACCGCGACCTGGCGGGCTTCGACTTCGATGCGTCGAAGGTGGATCGCAAGCTGATCCACAGCCTGGCCGAGACGGCATTCACGGAGGCCGCGCACAACGCGGTGCTGGTAGGCGGGCCGGGCACGGGCAAGACGCACCTGGCCACAGCCATCGGCGTGGCCGGCATCACCAAGCACGGCAGGCGGGTGCGGTTTTACTCGACGGTGGATCTGGTCAACGCGCTGGAGCAGGAGAAGGGCCAGGGCAAGGCCGGGCGCATTGCGACGAGCCTGCTGCGCATGGATCTGGTGATCCTCGACGAACTCGGCTACCTGCCGTTCAGCCAGGCCGGCGGGGCGCTGCTGTTCCATCTGCTGAGCAAGCTCTACGAGCACACCAGCGTGATGATCACGACCAACCTGGACTTCGCCGAATGGTCCAGCGTGTTCGGCGACGCGAAGATGACGACGGCGCTGCTGGACCGGCTGACGCACCACTGCCACATCGTGGAGACGGGCAACGAGAGCCACCGGTTCCTGCACAGCAGCGCGGTGGCCAGGAAGCGCATCAAGGCGCGCGAGCAGGCACGCCGGGCCGACAAGCAGCCGCCGCCCGAGGCCGACATCTGAGCGGGCGGCCGCGCGGGGGAATCCGCTACGGGCTACGCCCTTCGCGTCTTCCCCCGCGCGCACAGCCATGCCTTGAGGAGGTCAACGAAACAGGCATAGAACTACACTTATCCACAGCCGACCGTCACGCGGTCGGCATCCATCCCCGGGTCAGTATTGGATCGGCAGGGTGGGTCAATATTGGATCGGCGCGGACACTGCTTGGCTTGCATGACCAGCGCGATATGTTCGCGCTTGGTCAGCGTCACCCACTCCAGGTCGAACGGCTTGGGTGATGGCGGCGGTGTATCGGGCGAACTCCCGACCACGG
>JAABPT010000353.1 GCA_011391855.1 Burkholderiales bacterium | reverse complement strand
CACCAGCCCCCTTGCTGCCGCTGCCGCTGCCGCTGCCGCTGCCGCTGCGGCCACCGAGATCCATCGCGCCGAGTTCGACCGGCTTTACGACACCCATCTGCGGCACCTGCGCCTGAAGGGCCTGCGGCCCAAGACCATCGAGGCGTACTCGCGCGGCATCCGCCGCATGGGCGAGTATTTCGACCACCGCATCGACGCCCTTGGCAGCGATGAGCTCAGCCGCTACTTCAGCGATCTACTGCAGACCCACTCCTGGAGCAGCGTCAAGCTCGACCTGTACGGCTACAAGTTCTACACCGAGCACGTGCTGGGCAAACCCTGGGTGAGCCCCAAGCTGGTCAAGGCGCCCAAGGTGCAGCGCCTGCCCGACATCGTCACCGTGGAAGAAGCCGCGCGGCTGTTCGCGGCCACACGCTGCCTGAGCTACCGGGTGTTCTTCTTCACCCTGTACAGCATGGGTCTGCGCCTGGGTGAGGGTCTTGCGCTGCGCGTGGGCGACATCGACGCGGCGCGCATGCGCGTGCACGTGCGCGACGCCAAGGGCCGGCGCGACCGCCTGGTGCCGCTGCCCACGGCCAGTCTGGCCGTGCTGCGCCGCTTCTGGGCCGTGCACCGGCACCCCGAGCTGCTGTTCCCCGCACGCGCCGGCGGTGCCGGCGCGGCGCATCAGGCCCGGGGTCCGCTGGACCGCGGTGGCGTGCAGCGCGCGCTGGCGCAGGTGGTGGCCGACATCGGCCTCAAAAAAACATCCACCCCCACAGCCTTCGCCACAGCTATGCAACCCACCTGATCGAGGCCGGCGTCGATCTGCTCGAAGTCCAGAAGATCCTGGGCCACCACAGCATCCTCACCACCGCCCGCTACACCCACCTCAGCACCTCCACCGACACCCAGGCGCGCGCGCACATCGACGCGCTGATGAGCCGATTCCCGCTGCGCTGGGGGGCCGTCAAGTGATCGCCCTGTCACGGGTCATCGAGCGCTTCGAGGCCGACTACCTCGCCCAGTGCCAGCCGCTGCCCAGCCAGCGCCAGGCCCTGGCCGCCTTCAAGCGCTGCCGCACCGCGCTGGCCGCCACCTTCACCGCCCGGTGCAGCAACGACAACTGCCATGCCCTGCGCGTGGTGCCGCACTCCTGCGGCCATCGCCTGTGCCCGCACTGCCAGCACTTCGACAGCCAGCGCTGGATCGAGCGCCAGCGTCGCCAACTCGTGGCCGGCGCGTACTTTCTGGTCACGTTCACGCTGCCGGCCGAGCTGCGCGCGCTGGCGTGGACGCACCAGCGCATCGTCTACGCCGCGCTCATGGACTGCGCCTGGCAGACCCTGCGCGAGTTCAGCCTGAACCACCGCCACCTGCGCGGCACGCCCGGGGCGGTGGCGGTGCTGCACACCCACAGCCGGGCGCTGGAGCTGCATCCGCACGTGCACCTGGCGCTGCCGGCCGCGGCGCTGGACGAGGCTCGGCGGCTGTGGCGCGCGCTGCCGGCCGGCCAGGGCTACCTCTTCAACCACAAGGCCCTGGCCAAGGTCTTCCGCGGCAAGCTGCTCGATGCGCTGAAGGCCTGCGGCCTGCAGCCGCCCGTCGTGCTGCCCGAGCGCTGGGTGGTGGACTGCAAGCGGCTGGACCACGGCGACTCGGCCATCGTGTACCTGGGCCGCTACCTGTACCGCGGCGTGATCCAGGAGCGCGACATCCTGCGCCTGGACGACAGCGGCGTGACCTACCGCTGGCGCGACAGCAAGACCGGGCAGCTGCGCCAGCGCACGGTGGGCGGCGTGGAGTTCCTGCGCCTGGTGCTGCAGCACGTGCTGCCCAAGGGTCTGCGTCGCGCCAGGAGCTACGGCTTCCTGCACCCCAATGCCAGGCGGCTGGCGGCGCTGTTGAAGCTGCTGGTCTTCAAGACGGTGTCGCCGCAGTCGCCGCCCGCCGAGCGCGCGACGCTGCGCTGCAGCTGCTGCGGCGCGCCCATGCGCATCGTGCTGAGGCGAACGCCGCCGCCGCGCGCTGCGACGTGCAGCACGCCGATGACGTCATCGGCCCCGCCACCACCGGCCACGGGAGGCCCGATCGGCGCGCAAGCCTGAAGCCACATAGCTGATCGAACGCCAACCCTCAAGGCGCACCACCCACGCGCCGGCTGCTGCATGGGTGCGCGCGCAGGCAAGTCGGGCCACCGCGCCGCAGTAAGGCGACGAACCCGCCCTGGCCCACGACATCGCCGCACGCCCGAGCCTTCAGCGGCACCGCAGCGGACCTGCACGGCAGGACATATTTGCAGCGGCGAAGCCCGCACCGCCTGATCGCCACACCCTCGGCGCAACCACCGGGCTTGTCCAACAAACGGATCAGATCGCGGCTTCGCGCGATCTATCCTTGATCGTTAGGCGTCACTTTAGCCAGCGCTCGATTTCTATGGCTGCGGTGCTAAGGATGACGCCGAAGAATAGCCAAACGGCCCCTACTGCTGATATATGAATTCCGCCTGTAGCGGTGGATTCAAGGCGTTTCGCGAGGATCTCGTCCTCAGACTTTCGGTCCCGTGTCTCCGCAGAAAGCTTGTCGGTGACGATCTGCACCTTAGTATCAATGTCCCGCTCCGCGGCAGAAATCCGAGCGTGAATGAGCGGGAGATTCTTCTCAAGCGCCTCAACGCGTTGTTCAAGAGTTGCATCGGGGCCCACGCCAATAGTCCCGTGTGCTCTGCCGCCGACTATGCTCCCAGAGCCGCCAAGCATACCTGCGGCAACGTGAACGGTGCGGTTCCGGAATGGGAAGCGCTTGGCCCAGGAGGTAAACACGGCGTAGAACGGCTTGTGTCCGTAGAGGGCACGTGTTTCCGAAATGCCCCAGGCCACTGTTCCTATGCCGAGAAGTTGAAGAACCAGGCCAG
>JAABPT010000352.1 GCA_011391855.1 Burkholderiales bacterium | reverse complement strand
GAGTCGTCGGCGTCCCTTTGAAGATCAGGTGCTCCAGCAGGTGGGCCATGCCCGTCTCGCCGTAGTTTTCATGGCGCGAGCCGACGCGGTAGGTCAGGTTGACGGTGGTCGTGGGCTTGGAGTCGTCGGGCACCAGCAGCACCTGCAGGCCGTTGGCCAGCCGGTATTCGGTGATGCCTTCGACGCTGGTGACCCGTGTCATGCCCTGGGGCAGCGCGGCGGAGGACTGCGGCTGCGTGGAAACCGTCTGCGGCTGCGCCACGGCAGCCAGCGACGAAAGCGACAACAGCAAGGCCATTGACCAGGAACGGAACATCGGCGGACTCTCTTAGGAACGAAGCCCGCCAGTTTAGGGCGGCGCGCGCCACCTTGCAGGACAGGGGCGGCCAGCCGCCGCTCAGGTTCGCGCCAGCGTGACCGTGAAACGGTTGCGACCGTCGCGACGGTGGTAGTCGCAGGCCAGCGCCGCCTTGCGCGTGAGCATCAGTCCGAGGCCACCGGGCCGCGCCTGCTGCAAAGAGGCGGCTACGGGCGCTGGCTCGGCCCGCGTCGGGTCGAAAGCGACGCCGTCGTCCTGGAAGCACAGTTCCAGCGTCTCGGGAGTCAGTTGCACGGTCAAGTCGACGGTATGGCGCCCACCCTGAGGAAAGGCGTGCCAGAACCGGTTCATCAGCGTTTCCTCGAGCACCAGTTCCAGCCGGTACAGCGCCCGCGGCGAGAGGGCTTGGCCTTGCAGATGCGCCAGCACCGCCTGGCGTGCGGTTTCCACGGCGCTGGCGTCGTTGGGCAGCGCCAGCCGCAGCGGTGCGGGCGCGGCGTCAGCGGCCGAGTTCGGCAAGCGCCTCGGTCTCGGTGGCAACGATGGGGATGATCTGGTCCAGCGCCGCGTCGTCGAAGACGCCTTGCACCAGTTCCTGGGCGCCGTACAGCACGAGCTTGGCGCCCTTGCCGTCGAGCGCGCGCGCCGTGGAGATGAGCAGTCGCAACCCAAGCGACGCCACGAAGCTCACGCCCGACAGGTCGACGATGGCATTGCGCGGCTGGCCGGCCACGCCCGCAGTGAAGCGCAGGCCGATGCGATCGGCGCCCATGGCGTCCAGGCGGCCCTGCAATTGCACCTTGGTGAGCGTGCCGTCGATTTCGGTGACATTCATTTCCATCGGGTTCTTCTCCATTTACGTCGCCGCGCGGCTGCATTCAGCCACGCTTGGCCGGACCGCTTCTAAGCGCTGCGTTTGACGCCATGATGACGAGTCCGTGACAGTCTGCCTCAGGCACTGCCGGTCCGCTTGACCAGCACCACGGTGATGTCGTCCTCCTGCGCGGCGCCTCGCGCATGGGCGCGCACGGCCTCCATCAGGTGCTGCGACAGTGCCGCGGCGCTGCCCTGGGCGTGCTCGTGTACCAACGCCTCCACGCGTTCGCGACCGAACTGCGCGCCTTCGGCATCGGCATATTCGTAGATGCCGTCCGACAGCAGCACCAGCCAGTCACCCGGCGCCAGCGTCAGCTCCACCGCCGGGCGCAGCGTGTGCAACGGCATCGCGCCCATGGGAAAGCTGGTGGCGCGGTAGGCGATACAGGCGCCGCTGGCGGCCTGGTGATGCAGGATCGGACCCTGCCCTCCGCTCAGGAAACGCAGGCGGTGGCTGGCCGGGTCGAGCAGCCCGACGAAAGCGGTGACGAAACGGCCGTCGGGCAAGGTGTGGGCGAGCTGGTCGTTGGTCTGGCGAAAGACCGTCTCCAGGCTGCCGCCCATGCGGAAACCCATGCGCAGCATGGCGTGCATCTGCGTCACCGAAAGTGCCGGTGCAATGCCATGGCCCGTGGCGTCGGCCAGCACCACGAGCAGGCCTTGCTCCAGCAGCGCCAGGTCGTAGGTGTCGCCGCCGGTCTGTGCCGCGGGCTGGAAGAACCCCTGCATGTCGTAGCCCGGCACCTGCGGCATGACTGCCGGCAGGGTGCTGCGCTGCACCAGACTGGCCAGCTCCAGTTCCTGGCGCACCAGCTCGACGGCAATCAGCGACTCGGTCATGCGCACGCGCGACAGCGCCACCGCGCACTGCGCCGCCAGCGCAAGGCCCAGCCCTTCGTCGTCGGCGTCGAAGACGCCACCCTCGCGATTGAGCACCTGCATCACGCCCACGAGCTCGTCGCGGTGGTCCAGCAGCGGCAGGGTCAGGCTGCAGCGCGTGCGGAAGCCCGACCGGCGGTCGACCTCGGCATTGAAACGCGGATCGGCATAGCAGTCGGGCACGTTGATCGCTTGGCGTGAGATCGCGCACGCGCCCACCAGCCCGGCGCCCAGGGGCACCCGCACCCGGGTGAGATCGCTCGAAACCTCGATGAACAGCTCCTGCGCCGCGGCGTCCAGCAGCCACACCGAGGCGCGCTCGGCGTGCAGCACGCGCAGCGTCGCCGCGGTGACTTCGGCCAGCATGCTGCGCAGGTCGAACGGCGCGGCCAGCGCGCGCGTCACATCCAGCAGCGTTTCCATATCGCCGGCCGACAGCCGGCCTTCGTGCAGGTGCGCTTCGTTCATGAGCTGGCCGGCGGGGGGCGGCCGGCAGCCGACTGCACCTGCTGCACCTGCACCGCCTCGATCGTGCGGCTGAGCCGGCTCTTCTCGGCCGCGAAAGCGATGAGGTGGCTTTCCACCGAGGCCTCAATCGGCGAGCTCAGCAGCGTCGGGTTCTGCTGCCCCACCGCCTGCACCCAGTCGGCCACCATGCGGTGGTCGCCGCCACCGTGGGCGTCGGTCTTCAGGCTCCAGCTGCGGCGCTGGCCGCCCTTGAAACTGGTCAGCGTGAAACTTTCCATGTTGCCCACGATGTCGCCCATGCTGCCCATGATGCGCGTGCGCCGGCCTTCGTAGGAAGAGAAGGCCTCCATC
>JAABPT010000351.1 GCA_011391855.1 Burkholderiales bacterium | reverse complement strand
GCTGGCCTTTGCCGCCGCCAGCAGCGCGCTGTGGTGGCCGCACCCGGCGGTGGCCGCGGCCAGCGTGCGCATCAAGGAAGTGGCTGCCGTGCAGGGCGTGCGCAGCAACCAACTGGTGGGCTACGGCCTGGTGGTGGGGCTGGACGGCACCGGCGACCAGACGACGCAGACGCCGTTCACCACGCAAAGCCTGAATGCCATGCTGCAGCAGCTGGGCGTGACCGTGCCGCCCGGCGCCAATATCCAGCTCAAGAACGTGGCCGCGGTGATGGTGACGGCCCAGCTGCCGCCCTTCGCCTTGCCGGGGCAGACGATCGACGTCAACGTGTCGTCGGCGGGCAATGCCAAGAGCCTGCGCGGCGGCACGCTGATTGCCACGCCGCTGAAGGGCGCCGACGGCCAGGTCTACGCGCTGGCGCAGGGTAACCTCATCGTCGGCGGCGCGGGCGCGTCGGCCAATGGCTCCAAGGTGCAGATCAACCATTTGTCGGCCGGACGCATTCCCGAAGGGGCCAGCGTCGAACGCGCCGTGGCCACGCCCTTGCTGGACGGCGACTCGCTGCAGCTCGGGCTCAACGCCAGCGACTACGCCACCGCGCGAGCCGTGGCCGCAGCCATCAACGGCTTCAAGGGTGAAGGCACGGCGACCGCCCTGGACGGCCGCACCGTGCGCGTGCGCATGCCCGGCGGCGCGGGCGGCGAGCGCGTGGCCTTCCTGGCCGACATCGAGAACCTGCCGCTGGTGCTGGAGCGACCCGCGGCGCGCGTGGTACTCAACGCCCGCACCGGTTCGGTGGTCATGAACGAGGCGGTGACGCTGGGCGCCTGTGCCGTGGCCCACGGCGGCCTGTCGGTCACGATCAACACCACGCCCATGGTCAGCCAGCCCAACGAGTTCGGCCAGGGGCGCACGGTGCAGGTGGAGAAGTCCGAGATCACGATCACGCAACAGGAGGCCGCCTTGGTCAGCCTGCCCGCCGGCGCGCGGCTGACCGACGTCGTGAAGGCGCTCAACGCCCTGGGCGCCACGCCGATGGACCTGCTGGCCATCCTGCAGGCCATGAAGAGCGCCGGTGCGTTGCACGCCGAACTGGAAGTCATCTAGCCGATGGCCGTCGGTCCGCTCGACAACCGACTGGCCTTCGACGCGCGTTCGCTCGACGCGCTGCGCAGCCGCGCCGCTGCCGACCCGAAGGCCGCTGTGCGCGAGACCGCGCGCCAGTTCGAGGCGCTGTTCATGCAGGAACTTTTGAAGAGCATGCGCGCCACCACGCTGGCTGGCGCCGGCCTCGGCGGCGACGATGCCGCCGGCGCCCAGATGGGCACCGAGATGCTCGACAGCCAGTACGCCAGCCAGCTCAGCGGTCTGCCGGGCGGCTTGTCGGAAGCCATCACGCGGCACCTGGAGCGGCAGATGGGACTGGCGCCGGGGCCGATACCGGCCGCGCGCACGGCCAACGACACGCCGCCCCCGCTGGCCGTGCAGCCGGTGCCTGCGGCCATACCGCAGCGCGGCGCGGCCGGCTTCGTGCAGCAGCACAGTGCTGCGGCGCGCGAGGCGGAGACCGCCACCGGCATCCCGGCGGCCTTCATGGTGGCGCAGGCCGCGCACGAGACGGGCTGGGGCCGCAAGGAAATCCGCCACGCCGACGGCACGCCGGCGTTCAACCTCTTCGGCATCAAGGCCGGTGCCGGCTGGCGCGGGCCGGTGGCCGAGGTCACGACCACCGAGTACGTGGCTGGTACGCCGCGCAAGACGGTGGAGAAGTTCCGCGCCTACGGCAGCTATGCCGAGTCCTTCGCCGACTACGCGCGGCTCATGACCAAGAGCCCGCGCTACGCGGGCATGGTCGACAAGGTCGCCGGCCTGGCCAGCGCAGCGCAGGGCGCCGACGCCGCCGTCGGCTTCGCGCAGGGACTGCAACGCGCCGGCTATGCCACCGACCCGGCCTACGCCGACAAGCTCACGCGCGTCATCAACACCACGCTGCGCCTGCAGCGTTCACTCGTTTAAGGTCCGGCCATGGGTGTCTCGCCACTGATGTCGATCGGCGTCAAGGCCATGACGGCCAACTACGCGGCGCTGCAGACCACCGGCCACAACATCGCCAACGCCAACGTCGCCGGCTACTCGCGACAGCAGGTCGAGCTGGCCACGGCGCAGGGCCAGTTCAGCGGCGCCGGCTTCTTCGGCAAGGGTGTCGACGTGGTCGCGGTGAGACGGGCGCACGACGCCTTCCTCACCGGCGAAGCGGCCGGGGCGCGCGCGGTGGCGGGCATGGACGCCAGCCGGCTGGAGCAGCTGCAGCGGCTGGAGGGCATCTTCCGCCCCGGCGAGACCGGTCTGGGTCATGCCACCGACGCCTTCCTGAATTCGCTTGCCGACCTGGCCAGCCACCCCACCGACGGTGCCGTGCGCCAGGTGGTGCTGGCACGTGCCGGCGACCTGGCCGAGCGCTATGCGCAGGCCGGCAGCGCGCTCGACGAGGTGCAAGCCGGCGTCACCTCGGCGCTGCAGGCCACCGTGGCCCAGGTCAACAGCCTGGCGCGCAGCATCGCCGACACCAACCAGCGCATCTCCGCGTTGCGCGGGCTGGGCCAGCCGGCGAACGACCTGCTCGACCAGCGCGAGCAGCTCGTCTCCGAACTTTCGCAGCATGTGAATACCAGCCGCATCGAAGCCGACGACGGCTCGCTGTCGATCTTCATCGGCGGTGGCCAGAGCCTGGTGCTCGGCGCCGAGGCGGTGCGCCTGACCGTGGTGCCCGACGCGGCCGATCCGTCGCGCTCCGCCCTGGCCGTCGACGCCGGTGGCCCGCCTCGGCCCCTGGGAGAAAGAGCGCTGGGCGGCGGCTCGATCGCCGGCCTGCTGCGCTTCCAGAACCAGGACCTCGTCGACGCACGC
>JAABPT010000350.1 GCA_011391855.1 Burkholderiales bacterium | reverse complement strand
ACCTCGCGCGCGCCGAGTTCGGAATGGTCGCCGCCGCGCCCCTTGGCCACGTCGTGGAAGATGGCCGCCACGTACAGCAGCCAGGGCTGGTCCCACTGCGCCGCCAGCTGGCTGCAGAACGGGTATTCGTGGGCGTGCTCGGGGATGAAGAAGCGGCGCACGTTGCGCACCACCATCAGGATGTGCTGGTCCACCGTGTAGACGTGGAACAGGTCGTGCTGCATGCGCCCCACGATGCGGCGGAAGACCCACAGGTAGCGCCCCAGCACCGAGGTCTGGTTCATGAGCCGCAGCGCATGCGTCTGGCCGCTGGGTTGGCGCAGGATGGCCATGAAGGTGGCGCGGTTGGCGGGGTCGCGGCGAAAGGCCGGCCCCATGACCTGGCGCGCGTTGTACAGCGCGCGCAGCGTGCGCGCCGAGAGGCCCTGCAGGCCCGGCGTCTGCTGGAAGACGAGGAAGGTCTCCAGGATGGCGTGCGGGTGTTCCAGATAAAGGTCGTCGCGCACCACCTCGAGCGAGCCGCCGCGGTCGAGGAAGCGCTCGTTGATCGGCCGCATCGGCGCCGTCTCCGAAGCGGTGATGCGCTCCTCGATATTCAGCATCAGGATCTGGTTGAGCTGCGTCACCGCCTTGGCCGCCCAGTAGTAGCGGTGCATCAGCACCTCGGACGCCAGTTGCTCCTTGGTGGCGTGGCAGCCGAAGCTCTCGGCCACGGCGGTCTGCAGGTCGAAGATGAGCCGGTCCTCGCGCCTGCCGGCCACGATGTGCAATTGCGCGCGCACGGCGCGCAGCGTGCCTTCGTGCTTGACGAGCTGGCTGGCCTCGAAGGGCGTGATCAGCCCCTTGGCGGACAGCTCGCGCCAGGTACGCCCCAGGCCGGCGGCGCGCGCCACCCAGATCACCACCTGCAGGTCGCGCAGGCCGCCCGGGCTTTCCTTGCAATTGGGTTCCAGCGCGTAGGGCGTGCCTTCGTACTTGACGTGGCGCTGCTTCATCTCCAGCGTCTTGGCGCGCAGGAAGGCGCGCTGGTCCAGTGCCGCTTCGCAGGCATGCTGCAGTTCGCGGAACAGCCGCCGCGACCCGCAGACCAGACGCGCCTCGAGCAGGGCCGTCTGCACGGTGACGTCGCGCTGCGCCTCGGCCACGCACTGGACCACCGTGCGCACCGAGGAGCCGGCCTCCACGCCGATGTCCCAGCAGGCCGTCACGAAGTGGCTGGCCGCGGTGCGCATCGCCTCGTCGTGAGGCTCGGGCAGCAGCACCAAGATGTCCACATCGGAGTAAGGGAACAACTCGCCGCGACCGTAGCCGCCCACGGCCACCAGCGCCGCGCTCGCCGGCAGCGCGGCATGCGCCCACAGCCCGGCCAGCGCATCATCGACCTGGCGGGCCAGCGCTCTTATCAGGCGCGCTGCGTGGGTGGCGGTGGGGCGCGCGGCGCGGTACTGCGCGATCAGCGCGGCCTTGTCGTCGCGAAAGCCCTCCCGCAGCGCCGCCACGCTGCCAGGCGCGGGGACGCCGGCATCGGCAAGCGCGGGCATGGCCTCAGGGCGTGGCGAGCGCGGCCACGGCGTTCGACGCCGGCGGGGCCGACGCCCTGCCGTAGCCGGCGCCGGCAAAGTCCGGCGGCGGTGGACTGCCGGCCGACACCGTGAGCACTTCGTAGCCGGTCTCGGTGACGAGCACGGTGTGCTCCCATTGCGCCGACAGCGAACGGTCGCGCGTGACGATGGTCCAGCCGTCGTAAGGGCGGTTGCCCTTGCGGTCTTCCTTGATGTCGCGCTTGCCGGCGTTGATCATCGGCTCGACGGTGAAGATCATGCCCGGCACCAGCGTTTCCAGCGTGCCTGGGCGGCCGTAGTGCAGCACCTGCGGTTCCTCGTGGAAACGCGCGCCGACGCCATGGCCGCAGAATTCGCGCACCACGGAGTAGCCGGCGTGTTCGGCAAAACTCTGGATGGCGTGGCCGATGTCGCCCAGGCGCGCGCCAGGCCGCACCTTCACGATGCCCTTCCACATGGCGTCGAAGGTGATCTGGCACAGCCGCCGCGCCGCGATGCTGGTTTCGCCGACGATGAACATGCGGCTGTTGTCGCCGTGCCAGCCGTCCTTGATGACGGTGACGTCGATATTCACGATGTCGCCGTTCTTCAGCGGCCGGTCGTCGGGGATGCCGTGACACACCACGTCGTTGATCGACGAGCACAACGAAGCCGGGTACGGCGGATAGCCCGGCGGGCCGTAGCCCAGCGTGGCCGGGACGCCGTGCTGCACATGCACCATGTGGTCGTGCGCCAGTCGGTCGAGTTCTCGCGTGGTGACGCCCGGCCGCACGTGCGGCGTGAGCATGTCCAGCACTTCGGACGCCAGCCGCCCGGCCAGGCGCATGCCCTCGATCTGGGCGGCGGTTTTGATCGGGATTGGCATGGCGGCGGATTATCCACCGGCCCCGTAAAATCGGCAGTCAGTCTCCTCACACCGGGCTCGCACCGGGATTGCATGCCTGCCTCGCCGCTCCATCTTCTGCACTTCGATGGCGGCCGTGCGCTGCCGAGTTTCCGCGCCCAGGCGCTGCTGGCCCGGTTGCAGGCCGCCTGCCCGCGCATCACCGGGGTCTCGGCGCGCTTCGTGCACTGGGTGGCGTTCGACGCTCCGCCCGCGCCCGCCGATGTCGACAAGCTGCAGGCGCTGCTGGACTATGGCGACCCCAGCGAGGCCGCCAGCGAGGCCGTCACCGCGGGCGACCCGGTGCTGGTGATGCCGCGCCTGGGCACCGTTTCGCCGTGGGCCAGCAAGGCGACGGACATTGCACGGAATTGCCTGGGCGCCGCTGCAGGCGGTGCGGGCGGCATCGCCCTGCACCGCGTCGAGCGGGTGACCCGCTGCGCGAAAGCGCGCCGCGGCAGCGGCAAACCGCGCGACCGCT
>JAABPT010000349.1 GCA_011391855.1 Burkholderiales bacterium | reverse complement strand
GAGTAGCCGGCGCCGACGAGCAGGTTGCCGGTGGGCTTCTCGGTCATGTTGACGACCAGGTCGACCTGGTCCGGGGCGCCCGGCACCTCCACGGTTTCAACGTCGACCTCGCTGAAATAGTCCAGCCGCGTGAGCCGTTCCTTCGACAGCTTGATCAGGCCGCCGTCGTACCAGGCCGATTCGAGCTGGCGGAATTCGCGCCGCACGACCTCGTCGCGCGTGCGCGTGTTGCCGGCGACGTCGATACGGCGCACGTACACGCGGCGCTGCGGCGCGGCGGCGTACACCAGGACCACCTGGCCAGTGGCGCGGTCGATCTCGGGCCGCGGCTCGATGCGGGCGAAGGCATAACCGTACAGGCCGAACAGGTCCTGGAAGCGGCGCGCCGTGGCCGCCACGGCGTCGCCCTGGTAAGGCTGCCCGGGCAGTTGCAGCACGAGCGAGCGGAATTCGTCTTCCTTGCCGAGGTAGTCGCCCTCCAGGCGCACCGACGTCACGGTGTAGGGCTGGCCCTCGCGCACCGAGATGGCGATCGTGATCGTCTGTTTGTCGGGCGAGATCGTGACCTGGGTCGACTCGATGGCAAATTCGAGATAGCCGCGGTTCACGTAATGGGCGCGCAACTTCTCGAGGTCGGCATTGAGCTTGCTGCGCGCATAGCGGTCGGTCTTGCTGTACCAGGTGAACCAGCCGCTCTTCGTCAGCTCGAACAGCGCCAGCAGTTCCGATTCGGGGAACACGGTGGCACCGGCGATGCGGATGTCGGCGATGCGAGCGGCGTCGCCCTCGGTCATCGTGAATGTGACATTGACGCGGTTGCGCTCCAGCGGCGTCACCGTGGTCACGACCTCGGCGCCGTACAGGCTGCGGCTGAGGTACTGGCGCTTGATCTCCTGCTCGGCGCGGTCGATCAGCGCGCGGTCGAACGGCAGGCCGTCGCCGATGCCGGCGTCGCGCAGCGACTTGGTCAGCGGCTCCTTGTCGAATTCCTTGAGACCAACGAAGCTCACGCTGGCGATGATCGAGCGCTCGTCGACGATGATCACCGCGACGCGACCCTCGACCTCCAGCCGCACGTCCTTGAACAGGCCGGTGCCGAACAGCGAGCGCAGCGCCGCCGAACCCTTGTCGTCGGTGTAGGTGTCGCCGATGCGGAACGGCAGCGCAGCGAACACCGTGCCCGGGTCGGTGCGCTGCAGGCCCTCGACACGGATGTCCTCGATCACGAAGGGCGTCACGGCGCGCGCCGCCGGGGCGGCAAGCGCCAGGGCGAAGACGGCGACCAGCGCCGCAACTGGGCGCAGCGGCACGAACGGATGGGCAGGGAACATGGATGTCAGTGCAGGCCCAGCAGGCGGGCCACGTCGTTGAAAAGGGCGATTGACATCATCGCCAGCAGCACCGCGATACCGCCGCGCTGCAAACGCGCCAGCCAGAGGTCGGAAACCGGGCGGCCGGTCACAGCCTCGAAAATGTAATACATCAGGTGGCCGCCATCGAGCATGGGCAGCGGCAGCAGGTTCAACACCCCCAGGCTCACGCTCACCAGCGCCAGGAAGCCGAGGTAGTAGGCCAGGCCCTGCTCCACCGACTGGCCGGCGTAGTCGGCAATGGTGATGGGCCCGCTCAGGTTCTTCAGCGACGCCTCGCCCACCAGCATGCGGCCCAGCATCTTGACGGTGAGCACCGAGACGTCCCAGGTGCGCGTGGCGCCCTGCACCAGGCCCTGGACCGGGCCGTGGCGCACCGTCACCATTTCGGGGGGCTGGCCAACGAAGGCGTCGATGCGGCCGACCTCCTGGCCGCCGTCGCTGACGAGTCGCGGCGTGAGTGCGATCTCCATCATGCGGCCCTCGCGTTCGATCGACCAACGCTGCGCCAGCGGCTGGCCTTCGCGCACGCCGGAGCGGATGCGTTCGCGCAGCGTCTGCGCGTCGCTGATCGACGTGCCGTCGACGGCCAGCACGCGGTCGCCCTGGCGCAGGCCCGCCGCCGCGGCGGGGCCGCCTTCTTTGACCTCCCCGAGCACCGGCTCGCTGTAGGGCGCGCCCAGGCCCACCGTCTTCATGAGGCCAGCGTCGACCTGGCTCGGCTCGATGACCGACAGGTCCAGCACCACGGTGCGCGAACCGCGGCCGTCGCGGTCGCTGAGCTGCAGCCGCACGGCTTCGCGCTGCATCGCTGCCTGCGTGACCTGCCAGCGCAGGTCGGTCATCGAACCGATGTCCTGCCAGTCGCCGCCCTCCTGCGACAGCGCGCGCACCCAGTCGCCTGCACGCAGGCCGGCGCGCTCGGCCGGGCTGGCCGCCGCGGGCGGGCCGAGCACGGCCTTGGGCTCGTCGATGCCGATCCAGTGCGCGCCGGCGTAGAGCAGGATCGCCAGCGCCAGGTTGGCCAGCGGCCCGGCCGCCACGATGGCGGCGCGCTGCAGCAGCGGCTGGCGGTTGAAGGCCTGCGCCAGCTGCTCCGGCGGCACGTTGCCTTCGCGCTCGTCGAGCATGCGCACATAGCCGCCCAGCGGCAGCGCGCAGAGCACGAATTCGGTGGCATCCGGCGTGGCTTGGCGGCGCCAGACGACGCGACCGAAGCCCACCGAGAAGCGCAGCACCTTCACCCCGCAGGCCACCGCCACGCGGTAGTGGCCGTACTCGTGGATCACGATGAGCACGCCCAAGGTGAACAGGAAGGCCAGCAAGGTGGTCACGCCGCGAGTTCCTTCATGGCCTGGCGCGCCGTCTCGCGAGCACGTCCGTCGAGCTCGAGCAGGTCGTCCAGCGTGTGGCTGGCGCCCAGGCGGGGCGGCAGACGGTCGAGCGTGCGCGCATTGACGCTGTGAATCGCCGCGAAGCCGATGGTTCCGGTCAGGAACGCAGCCACGGCTTCCTCATTCGCGGCGTTGAGCACCGCCGTGGTGCCGGCCGGCGCACGCAGTGCGTCCCA
>JAABPT010000348.1 GCA_011391855.1 Burkholderiales bacterium | reverse complement strand
TCGCGCAGCAACAGGCCCTCGCCGGGGTCGCGATCAGCGCTCGCCGAGCACCAGCCCTTCGCTGAGCACCAGGCCTTCGCTGAGCACCAGGCCCTCGCTCAGGACGAGTCCCTCACTCAGCACCAGGCCTTCGCTGAGTACCAGGCCCTCGCTCAGGACGAGACCCTCGCTGAGCACCAGGCCTTCGCTGAGCACGAGACCTTCGCTCAGCACCAGGCCGCTGCCGCTGACCAGCCAAGCCGACAACGTGGCCGAACCGATGAACGCCCCCGTCTTGCCGACCAGCGAAGTGGCGCCGGCCAGCGAGTTCGCATTCACGACACCCGCGGTGAGCAGGGTTCGGTTGGGGGCCGCGACATCGGTGAAGGTCTTGGCAAAGGTGTTGGCCGTGATGCCGGTGCCGGACCAGTACACCACATTGCGCAGGCGCACGACATTTCCTGCCCAGGTGATGCGCGGGTCCCAGATCGGCTGGTACTTGGTGAACAAGGCGCTGCCGCTGACCACGGTGTTGCCGCCGACGAAAACGATGCGCGACCAGTTGAAGGCCGTGCCATTGATGGTCGAGGTCTGGGCCGGCATCGTCGTCTTGCTGGTGGCGAGCAGGCTGGCCCCGGCGACAAGGCTGCCGGACCCGATTGCGCTGGCGATGTCGGTGCGCAGCACCTTGGCCAGGGCCACCGCGCCGCTCACATTGAGCAGGCCCGCGCCCTGCTGCACCAGGCTGTAGTTGGGCAGCGGCTGCGCGGTGTACTGCAGGATGGCCTTGACCAGCGGCGGCGTCAGCCCGGCATTGGCCTGCAGCAGCAACGCCACCGTACCCGCCACCACGGGTGCCGAGACCGAAGTGCCGCTCATGATCATCTGCGTCTCGAGATAGGTCGGCGTGATGCCCAGCGGTGCCACCAGGTCGGCGGTGTAGTTGCTGGCCAGGAAGTTCCAGCTCAGGGTGCCGGCCGACACCTTGGTGGCCGCTGCGCTGACGAGCTTGTTGCCGGGCGCCACCAGGTCGGGCTTGAGCAGGTTGTCGGCCACGCGCACGCCGCTGGCGTCGATGACGGCGCCGCGGGTCGGGCCGCGCGAGCTGAAGTTGTTGACGGTGTCGTCGCTGCGTGCGAGGGTGTCGCGGTAGTTGACGGCTCCCACGGTGATCACCGAGGGGTCGTTGCCCGGCGAGCTGATCGTGCCGTGGACCTCTTGCAAGGCGGCGTTCTGGCCGGAATTCCCCGCTGCCACCACCACCGTGATGCCTGCGGCCACGGCGCTGCGCACCGCGGCGCACAGCGGGTCGGTCTGCCAGCTCTCGGTGGAGTTGGCCGCCAGGCTGACGTTGAGCACGCGGATGTTGTATTCCTTGGCGTGGTAGATCACCCACTGGATGCCTTCGATGGCGTCGCTGAGCGTGCCGCTGCCCTGCGCGTCGAGCACGTCGACGTCGTAGATGTTGGCGTTCGGTGCGATGCCGGTGGTGTCGGGTGTGCCACCGCCGAAATACTTGGCGCGGCCGGCAGCGATCGAAGCGACGTGGGTGCCGTGGCCGTAGGGGTCCTGGGTCGTGGAGCTGTCGGTGGCGATCGAGTTCTCGTAGGTCGTCAGCGCGCTGGTGCCGGGCTGCAGCGAGGTGACGCTGTCGACGCCGACGGTCCAGTTGGTCAGCGTGGTTCTGGCGATGGCCACGTTCCGCTTCACGCGGGTGACGCCGCTGCCGTTGAAGAAGCTTTCGTGCGCCTTCATGACGCCCGAGTCGAGCACCGCGATGCCGATATTGGTGCCGTCCAGGCCGCTGTAGCTGGTCTTGGTGCTGCTGGTGCGCACGTTGCTGGCCAGTGCGCCGGTGATCGACTCCAGCGTGCTTGCGGTGCGCCGCGTGACGCGGTTGGGTGCAACGCTGACGACGTCGGTGCGCTGGCCCAGTTGTCTCACCCGGTTGGCCGGGATCTGGATCGTCAGCGCGTTGATGCCGGTGTGCCTGGCGTGGACCGAACCGCCGTTGGCCAGCACCCAGGCACGCAGGCTGGCCAGCGCCGGGTCGGTCGAGTTGCTCACGACGACGGCCTGCACGTGGCGCACGCCGTTGACGTCGCGCGCCCACTTCGCTTTCGGCGTTGAGACGTTGGCGGCTTCATCGTCGAGGTCGCGCGCCAGCTTGGTGGACCGGTCGAAACCTTGTGGAGCCGCGTGCGCGTTGGCCGGCACGAAGCCGGTGGCGAAGACCGCCAGCGCCGTGAGCGCCGCCAGCGCGCGCCGTGCGAGGCGTCGCGATTCGATCAGGACCGTAAAACGGCTGAGCATGTTCATGTCAATTTCCCTTGGGTGGCGAGGGGGGCGAGGCCTTTGCGGGGCCAGGCGTTTCGTTTGAGTCACTTCGGGCGCCGCGGTTGACGCTGAGGTCACCACCGCTGGCTCATCGATCTGCAGTTGACTGGAAGCCACCCCTGCGTCTCGGAATGAATGCATTCTGCGCCAAGCGCGTCATTCGTAACCATCGGTGAAATCTGTCGTTGCGACGTATTCACGCTCCCGGGCACCTGCGCACCGGCATTTGCGCCACCCAAGTCGCCGCCTCGGCAACCCCTCGTGCAGGGGGGGTGGGCGCGCCGGGTCGGTACTGGATACTCCAAGCGTCAATGAGTCGGCCAATCCGGCCCGCAACAGGGAGCATTCCAGTGGATCGTTCGCAGTCAACTCTCAAGTCGCTCGTGGCGGCCGCTCTCCTCACCGCTGGATTGCTGAGCGCCGGGGCCGCGCTGGCGCAGCGGGCGATCTCCAATTCGAACGCTGGCGGCGACCAGACGCTTGAGCGCCGGGGTGGTACGGCACTGGTCGGCGGCGATATCTCCAACACGTTCACCCGGATAGGCGGGCTCACCGCCGGTGGCTCAGCGGACATCTTCGCCGTCACGTCTACGGTCGAGAGTGACGCGGCCGCGCGCAGCCTGGCG
>JAABPT010000347.1 GCA_011391855.1 Burkholderiales bacterium | reverse complement strand
AGCACCTCGCCGCGCTTGGCCTGCGCGAGCAGTTCCTTGCGACCGACGCTGGCCAGCCGGTCGGGCTCGGCCATCATCTGCTGCAGCGCCAGGCGCAGTTCCAGCAGGTGCTCTTCGGCCACCTGGCGCAGCGTCACGCCGAGGTGCGCCACGTCCTTGCCGCTCAGCCGGTAGACCATGCGCTTGCCCTCGCGTCGGCTCTGCACCAGCCGGGCTTCCTTCAGTGCCTTCAAGTGCGCACTGGCGAGCTTGACGTCGATGCCGACCTCGGCGGCCACGGACTCGACCGCCTTCTCGCCCTGAGCCAGCATCTCCAGCATCTCCAGCCGCTTCGGACTGGCCAGGGCCTTGCCCACGCGGGCGACCTGCTCGTACAAAAGATCCTTGAGCGTTCGGTTATCCATGTTATAAATTCTAACGGTCGTTGGTATGAAAGGTAAAGCCTGTCTGCCACTTCAGCGCCCGACCCCCTGGAGACAGCCATGGATCTCGAACAATTCGTCCTTGCCCACGAGCCCGCCATCCGGCTGGGCTTCTTCGTCGGCGTCTTCGCGATCGTGGCGCTGTGGGAGTTGGCTGCACCGCGCCGCGCGCTGACGGTGTCCAAGGCCTTGCGCTGGGGCAGCAATCTCGGACTGGTGGCGCTCAACACGCTCGTGCTGCGGCTCATGTTTCCGCTGGCGGCGGTCGGCGTGGCCGCGTTCGGCGTGGCCAACGGCTGGGGCCTGCTCAACCACTTCGAGGTGCCGTTCTGGCTGGCCGTGCCGCTGGCGGTGATCGCGATGGACTTCGTCATCTGGCTCCAGCATGTGATGGTGCACGCCGTGCCGGCGCTGTGGCGGCTGCACCAGGTGCATCACGCCGACCTGGACTATGACCTGACCACCGGCGCCCGCTTCCACCCGATCGAGATCGCGCTGTCGATGCTGATCAAGTTCGCCACCATCACCGTGCTCGGCCCGCCGGTGCTGGCCGTGGTGATCTTCGAGGTGCTGCTCAACGCCACGGCGATGTTCAACCACGGCAACATCCGCTTGCCGGCCGCGCTGGACCGGGTCTTGCGCTGGTTCGTCGTCACGCCGGACATGCACCGCGTGCACCACTCGGTCGAGGACGACGAGACCAACTCCAACTTCGGTTTCAACCTGCCCTGGTGGGACCGGCTGTTCGGCACCTACCGCTCCCAGCCGCGCGCCGGCCATGACGCCATCGTCATCGGCATCCACGGCCACACCGACCCGCGCGAGGTGGCGCGCCTGGACGGCATGCTGCTGATGCCGTTCAAGGGCAAGGTCGACGGCTACGCCATCAATCACCGCCATGGATCGGCAGGCCGCGCGACCCCGCGCGAGGCAGTCGAACGCACCGACGCCAGGGTGGGCACCTGGCACCAGACGCACGCGCGGTGACGCCCGGGCAATACGACGCCTGGTACGACACGCCGCGTGGCCGGTGGATAGCCGACACAGAATACGGTTTGGTGCACAGCCTG
Source organism: Burkholderiales bacterium (assembly GCA_011391855.1). Lineage (GTDB taxonomy): Bacteria > Pseudomonadota > Gammaproteobacteria > Burkholderiales > Burkholderiaceae_C > Rubrivivax. Next base: position 1,452 of record JAABPT010000347.1, on the reverse strand, counting down.
CTGGCCCTGCAGCCGGGCGATACCGTTCTCGACGTGGGTTGCGGCACGGGCTGGTTCACCCGGCGTGCAGCGGACGACGGGGCACATGTGGTCGGGCTCGACCGCGATGCCGAAGCCCTGGCTTTCGCGGAAACGCTCGGCGCCGGGTGCGTGAGCTACGTTCACGGCGATGCCACCGCGCTGCCGTTCGCTGACGCGGCGTTCGACGCCGTGTTGTCCGTCACCGCGCTGTGCTTCGTCGAGCCGTGGCCGCAGGCTCTGGCCGAGATCGTCCGTGTCAGCCGCCGCCGCTTCGTGCTGGGCCTGCTCAACCGCCACGGCCTGCTCTGGCTCGAAAAGGGCCGTCATGGCGGAAGCGGCGCTTATCGAGGCGCGCACTGGCACACACGGGCCGAGATCGGCAAGGTGCTGCGGCAGCTGCCGGTCTGCCGGGTGCGGTACCGATACGGCGTCTTTCTGCCGACAGGGTCCAAGGTCTCGCGTTCGCTGGAGCGCTGCCTGCCCTCGGGTCTGCCGCTGGGGTCGTTCCTGGCCGTGGCCGGCGATCCCGTTCGCTGAATCGTGAGGCCGGCCCGTCGTCGATGCCCCCGGGCCTCGCGTTCGCGGCAAGAGGCCGACGCGGTCGACATCGCTCGAACAGGCGCGTCTTGCGCTGATCGGCGCGGTCGATGTCCTTGGGGGTGACGCCCCGACACCCGATGCTTGTCCGAGGGCTGACGGAGCCAGGTCAGGCCCGGCTCACACGCCGGCCGCTTCGCCGCCCGCGCAGCACCGCCGTGGCGGTATTGGCAATGAACGCCACCAGCGCCAGTGCCGACAGCAGTGCGCCCCAACGCCTGAGGTCGAACGAGCCACTGGCGTCGCCGGCCAGGCGCATCAGCAGCGACGCGTGCAGCAGCACCAGCGGCGCATAGAAGCCCGGGTGGTAGGGCACGGCCACGCGCAGCACGGCTGGAAAGATGATCGGCGCATGACCGAAGACCATGGCGAACACGAAGCCCAGGAGCAGCGCGTGCAGCGCCGCGTCGTAGGCCGCGCTGCCGGGTTCCAGTCCGTTCACCGCCATCACCGCGCCGCCGAGCGCGAGCCAGAAATAGCCCGACAGCAGGCACACCGCGATGAAGCGCGTGAGCCCTCGCTGGCGCACGGTGCGGCGGGCGATATCGTTGCGCAGCAGCCAGCCCGCCAGGGCCAGCAGCGCAACGCCGAAGAGGCGCGGGCCCCAGGGCTGCAGCCACGCCAGCAGGGCCAGCAGCACGGCGGCGACGATGGCGGCAAACAGTTGCGTGGCGCGGCGCGAAGGCGGCATGAAGCGCGACAGCTCCAGCCGCTCACCGGCAATGGTGAGCACCAGGAAGCCGATCCACCAGCCGACCACCTCGTGCACCGCCCAACCCGCCGCCCACAGCGCCGTGCCCACGGTCCAGCAGCCGGCGGCCAGTGCGATGGTGA
>JAABPT010000346.1 GCA_011391855.1 Burkholderiales bacterium | reverse complement strand
ACGGCCACCAGATCGGCGACCCAGCGGTCGAGCGCCTGCGCCTGTTGCACGCGCGCGGCGTTCCAGCAGCCCTGGCCCTGGTCGGCATCGGCGCTTGCCGCATCGGCCGGGCACGAGCCCTTGCTCTTGAAGTGATTCACGACGAACCAGAAGCCGCCCCCGTTGGCCAGCGACACGAAGCGCTGCGCCACGGGCGGGCGCAGGCCGCCATCGACGCCGAAGTCCGGGTCGGCCGGCACGAAAGGGTTGCCGACGGCGGCCACCCGTGCCGGCTTGTAGATCGAGGCGACCTGGATCGCATCGGTGCCGGGCACGCCGGGGCTGCGCAAGGCATAAGTGCCGGCGCCCAGCCGTGCGTTGACCGCATCGACCAGGCGTGACAGCGTCGCCTCACCGTCGTTCTCGATCTCCATCAGCCCGAGCACGTCGGCGTCGAGTTCGACGATGGTGGCGACCAGCTTGTCCTGCTGGCGCTGGCGCTCGGCCTCGGTCGCTGCTCCGCGCTGGCCGAGCGTGCTGAAGAAGTTCAGCACGTTGAGGCTGGCCACGCGCAACCCAGCCGCCGTCGGCGCCGGTGCCGCCGGGCGCGCGCTGCGCGGCTCGAAGGCCAATGGCACCGTCGGTTGCAGCCGGTAAGTGCCGAAGGCCGACGTCAGGATGCCCTCGCTGCCCTTGACAACGTCGCCAGCGCGACGCGTCGCGCTGGCGCCGGCGGCGACGAACGGGATCGGCGAGGGGTTCTGCACGTTGGAGCCGTCGTCGAGCACGAGCAGCGAGCGCGCGTTGAAATCGCGCGCCGCCGCCGGCTCGAGCGTCGGGTGGTTGTTGGGGTGGTACAGGCGCCCGCGCGGCGACAGCTGAAGCTCGCCAAAGCGGCCGAGCGCGAAGTTGCCGCTGACGGTCAGCGGCTGCTCGAAACGCACGAGCATGCCTTCGATCTGCTCGAAGACTTCGAGGCTGCGCACGGGCAGCGTCAGGTTCACCGCCCTGATCGGCCGGGCTGCGCCGCACAGCACGAGATCGCCGACGTCGGCGATCTGGGTCAGCGGCGTCGCCTCGGACGCACGCTGGAACTCACGCACCCGCCCGGACACCTGGACGTAGTCGCCCACGGCCAGCGTGACACCGTTGTCGGGCGCGTAGACGAACAGACCCTCCGAGGTCGCGGGGTCGCGGTCGGGCGTCGGCTGCTGGATGTAGAACCCGCCGAACTGCCCGGCGCCGCGGAAATCGGCCGTCACGACGCCGCGCACGCTGACGAGCGCATCCTCCATCGGACTGCGCTCGCCCGCGCCCTGGACCGCGACGATGTCGGCGAGCGGCGCCGCCGCATCCAGCGCGGGGCAGGCAGGCAGCGCCACCGCCGGCACGTTGGCCTGCAGTGGTACGGCACGACCATCGGCCTCGGGCGTCTCGCCCCCGCCACAGGCGACCAGCAACGCGGCCATGAGCAGCAGCGCAGGCCGCATCGGTAGTGATGTCTCGAATCCCATCTCGCGTCTCCCTCTGGCGTTTGCACCCGGCCACCGGGCCGGTCACAGCAGGGACGGAATGTGGGCGACTTCGATGACGGTGTGATGTCGTTCGGACCCCCATCGCCATCGCCAGCGCCCGCAGCACGCCCCCGAGCCGTCGCGTCGACCAAGGGCGTCGGGCAAACAACCGGGGGCAGGACTGCGGGGGCCACGCATCGACTGCCCCTCATCGCCTTGTCACATTCCTCCGCCAGCATGTCGGCATGCAAGTCACCATCGATCTGTGGCTCTGGCGGGTCACCGACCCCGTCAGCCGGCGCAACTACATCACCCGCTATCGGATGGCTGAGCCGGACGCGCTCGATCTCGATCCGGTCGCTGAACGCATCGAGGGTTCGCTGGAGAGAAGAACGTTCTGGATCGATCCGAATGTGGCCGGCTGGCAGATAGCTCCAGCCCCCAAGGGCCAGACGAATGGCATGTCGCCTATGTCCACGGCGCGCCCCTGAATCCGCTGGCGCGATGGCCATGCCGGGGTGTCGGACGGTGACCTGACTGGCCGCAACGGCCTCGGCCGCAAGCACACCGGCCAAAGCGGATTCGTGATTCGAATCCGACCTGCAAATGACGAGCAATTGCCATTGCGTGGTCCGCCCGTGATCAACGCTCGACGGCACCGCCGCTGGGGTCGCCGAGGACGACACCCGTCGCGATGCGACAAGATTCTTCGACGGCGTCGGCACCGTCGGCGGGGCATCTCAAGGTGCCGGTAGCGGCGCGTCCGGCCGGGGGTTTGTCTGAGCCGATGGTTGCAGGTGGTTGCTGCCGTGTTGCACCTCGAAGGCGACACCAAACGTCTGGATGTGGCTGAGGCTTGCCACCGTATCGACGTACCACCATTCACCGACGACACGCTGCGGCGTGACGTCCAGCAGCAGGTAGCCGCGCCGGTTCAGGTCGATGTACTTGAAGTGCGGGTTGACACTGCGCAGGAAGGCGGCCGTGCTGCCGTCCGGGTCCGACAAGCCCGGTGACGAGATCGACGTGGTAACGAACTCTACGGCGCGCGAGCCCGCGCCGGTGCCGGCGTCGTAACCACCGCTGGCCGTGTCGGGGTTGTTCGGGTCCTGCGTCAGGTCCGCCGCCCAGGAGCTGTGGATGTCGCCGGTGAGCACGACCACGTTGTCCACCGGGGCCTGGCCGGCACCGCCCTTCAGCACCGCATAGACGCGGTCGCGCGCCGGCTGGTAGCCGTCCCACTGGTCGCTGTTGACGAAGACGCCGCCGCCAGCCGCCAGCGGCGCGCCTTGCAGCTTGAGCTGCGCGAACATGACGCCTTGCCCCACCAGCTTCCAGCGCGCCTTCGAGTTGCGCAGCCGCTCCGCGAGCCAGGCCTCCTGCTCGGCGCCGAGCAGCGTGCGAGTCGGGTCTGCAAACGCACCCGCCTGCACGAAGCCGTTGCCGAACGGCGTCGGCAG
>JAABPT010000345.1 GCA_011391855.1 Burkholderiales bacterium | reverse complement strand
CGACAGCACGGCAGCGTTCAGGCACTCGGCGGCCGGCGCCGGCCCCAGCAGACGGCCACCCGTCAACAGGCCCACCTGGGCCTGCAGCGCGAAGGCCTGCTCGGGCAGGTGGGTGGACATCAGGAGGGCATAACCCTCGCCAGCCAGCGACTGCAGCGCGGCCAGCACCTGCACCTGGTGGCCCAGGTCCAGCCCGGCGCAGGGTTCGTCCATCACCAGCACCGGGGCTTGCTGCGCCAGCGCGCGCGCCACCAGCACCAGCTGGCGTTCGCCGCCGCTGAGCTCGTGGAAGCGGCGGGCCTCCAGGGGGCCGATCTGCAGCCGCTCCAGCGCCTGGCGCGCAATGCGGCGGTCGGCCGCGCCTGGATCGGCCATGAAACGCAGATGCGCATTGCGCCCCATCAGCACCATGTCGAAAACGGTGAATGGAAACGCCGCCGCGCTGCTCTGCGGCACATAGGCCATGCGGCGCGCACGCTGTGCCGGGCTCAGGGTGGCGACCGCCTCGCCCTCGACCCGCACCTGGCCGGCCTGGGGCGATTCCAGGCCCAGCACGCAGCGCAGCAACGTGGTCTTGCCCGCCCCGTTGGGGCCCAGCAGGCACAGCGTCTGGCCCGCAGCGAGGTCGAAACCGACATCGTCGAAGAGCGGCGGCGCGCCGGCAAAGGCGAAGCGCAGGCCGTGCACCTGCAGCCCTTGCACCCGCAACATCAGAACCACCGCCGCTGGGTGCGTGCGAGCACCAGCGCGAAGAGCGGCGCGCCGATCAACGCCGTCAGGATGCCCAGCGGTATCTCGTTGCTGCCGGCGGCGCGGGCCAGGCCGTCCACCGCGAGCAGGAACCCGCCGCCAACCAGCGCCGACAGCGGCAGCACCCGCGCGAAGCCGGGGCCGACCAGCATGCGCACGATGTGCGGCACCAGCAGCCCGACCCAGCCGACGATGCCGCTGATGCTGACGCAGGCCGCGGTCATCAGCGTGGCCGCCACGATGAGCACCAGCCGCAGCCGCGGCACGTCGACGCCCAGGGCCCGCGCCTCGTCGTCGCCGGCAGCCATGGCATGCACCTGCCAGCGCAGCGCGTACAGGATCGCACCGGCCGCGCCGATCGGCAGCAACGCGCCCCACAACGTGGCCGCGTCCATGCGGTGCAGGCCGCCGAGCAGCCAGAAGGTGATGCCCGGCAGCTGGTTCAGGGGATCGGCCGCCACCTTCAGCAGCGAGATCAGAGCCTGGAAGAAGGCGGAGACCACGAGCCCGGACACCACCAGCGTCAGCAGCGCCGTGCGGTCGAACGAGCGGCCCAGCCAGACCGCCAGCGCGGTGGCCAGCAGGCCGCAGGCAAAGGCCAGGCCCTGGATGCCGATGCCGGAAGCCCCCAACAAGATGCCCAGCGAAGCGCCGAAGCCGGCACCGGCCGACACGCCCAGGATGCCCGGCGACACCAGTGGGTTGCGGAACAGGTTCTGGTAAGTGGCGCCGGCTGCCGCCAGCGCGCCGCCCACCAGCAGCGCGGCACCGATGCGCGGCCCGCGGATGTCGAGCACGACCCATTGCACGGCGTCGGGCCAGGTCTGTTCGCCAAAGCCCAGCCGGTGCAGCCAGACCGCCAATACGGTAGCTGGCGCCACCGGATAAGGCCCGATGAGAAACGAGCCCAGGAAGAGCGCGACCACCGCCGCCGGCACGAGCACCCTCACCGCGCCGAGTCGGGGCAGTTGCGTGGAAGTGAGGCCCGGTCGGTCCATGGCAGGGTGGCCGATCGAATTTAGCCCACTCCACCACCGCGCGGAGAGATCGGCCACCTCAAGCTAGGGAGACGGCCGGGCGGCCTGGCCGGCGCACCGGCGGCACCGGGCGCCGCCCGCAAAAAAGCCTCGCAAGCCGTTGTGGTCTACGCCTTGCGAGGCTGCTTTGTCCGATCGTTCGATGCCGATTGGTCGGGGTGAAAGGATTCGAACCTTCGACCCTCTGGTCCCAAACCAGATGCGCTACCAGGCTGCGCTACACCCCGAACCCGCCATTGTAGCGGCGGGGGCCGGAGTCAAGTTTCGCGCGGCGCCGGCAATTGCTGCAGTTGCCGCGCCACCGCCAGGCATTGGCGGATGTGCTGTTCGCAGACGAATTTCAGCGCCGTGAAGGTGAGTGCGGCCGACACCGCCTGGCCCGCCAGCGGCACGAACTTGGCCGCCTGCTGCGTGGTCAGCCGCACGCCCACGAGCTTGATCAGGCGCAGCACCAGGTCCTTCGTCACGACGCGGCCCACGAGCAGCCCGCCGCCGGCGCTGATGGCCTTGTAGACGACGATGCGGCGGTCGGGTGCCAGCCGTTCGATCTGCTCGGGCGTGAGCCCGAATTCGGCGTTGATCTGCGGCAGCAGCCGCATCAGCACGCCCACGTCGGTGAGCCAGTCGATGCCGGGCACGGGCACCACGGCCACGCCGGCGGCGAACAGCGCATTCTTGGTCACTTTCTTGCGGCAACGCTGCGCAATGGCCTGCAGGTCGGCCAACGGGTCGCCGGCCACGCCCGGCACCACTTCCCATTCGGTGGGGACGGCGGCGGCCATCACGCCAGTGCCCGATCGGCCACCACGATGCCATCGGCGTCGGCATACAGCCAGTCGCCCGGGCTGACCCAGGTGCCTTGCACCTGCACCGGCACGTCGCGCTGGCCTTCTTCGCGCTTCACGGTGGGCAGCGGCACGGCGGCCAGGGCGCGGATGCCGACGTCGCAGGCCGCCAGTTCGGCCACGTCGCGAACGCAGCCGTCCACCACCACGCCGGCCCAGCCGTTGCGCGCTGCGGCCGCGCCCAGGTTGCCGCCGACCAGCGCCCGGCGCAGCGAGCCGCCGCCGTCGACCACCAGCACGCGGCCACCGCCGGGCGAGTCCACGGCGGCCTTGACCAGCGAGTTGTCCTCGTGGCACTTGACGGTACTCACGGGGCCGCAGAAGCGGTGC
>JAABPT010000355.1 GCA_011391855.1 Burkholderiales bacterium | reverse complement strand
CATGTTGCGGCGCAGGTGGGCGGCATTCGCGGCCTCGCGCACGAGGTCCAGTTCGTCGTGCAGGTAGCCGTCGAATTCGGCCACCACCTCGCGCGGCTTGAGCCGCTTGCCGTCGGCCGACAGGCGTTCGACCCAGCGCGCCAGCAGGTGCAGCAGCGCCATGTCGTGGTCGATGACGTCCAGCATGCCCGGGCGCAGCACCTTCACCGCCACCTCGCGGCCGTCCTTGAGCACCGCGAAATGCACCTGGGCGATCGACGCGCTGGCCACCGGCTCGGCGTCGAAACTGGCGAAGATGGCGTCGATCGGCCGCGCGAAGGCCTTCTCCACCAAGGCCCGCGACTGTGCAGCCGGGAACGGCGGCACGCGGTCCTGCAGCCGCGCCAGTTCGTCGGCCACGTCCAGCGGGATGAGGTCGCGCCGGGTGGACAGCACCTGGCCGAACTTCACGAAGATCGGCCCCAGCCGCTCCAACCCCTGGCGCAGCCGTTCGCCGCGCGGCGCGTCGAGCTGGCGACCGATGGTGACGATGCGCACCAGCGCGCGCACCCAACGCTGCCTGAAGGCCGACAGCGCCAGCTCGTCCAGGCCGAAGCGCAGGACGGTGACGACGATGAAGATCAGCCGCCCTAGCTGGCGCATCGCCAGGCGCTCACGGTGGGTTTCAGGCCCGGCGCGAGCGCAGCCGCTCTGCGATCTCGGCCCCGGTGCGGATGGCGGTGCGCATGCCGGAAGCGAGGGTGCGGCCGACCTGGTGCAGCTGATGCGCGACGACGGGGCCGAACAGGCGCTCCAGGTCGGCAGCCACGTCCCAACGCACGTTCAGCAGCAGCCAGTTCATGTCGCCGGCCAGCTGGGCGTCGCCGTCGATCTGCACCTGCGGCACCTCGCCCACCAGCATGCGCGCCAGCAGCAGCGCCGGATTGGCCGCGTCGATCTGCACCGCCAGGTCGGGCCCGTTCACGTCCTGCACGCCTTGCAAACCGCACCAGTCCAGCAAGCCAACGGGCGTGACGCGCCAGGCCAGCGCGGGCGGCGGCGGCAGTAGGCGCGGCCAGCCGGTCAGCGTGAGCGCCAGCGTGCGGCCGGCGTGCGGGCGCAGCCGTTCGGTGGCCACCGGTTCGCCACCGAGGACGTGGTTGATGACCAGCGTCAGGCGTTCCGCCACGGCGGGCGCCAGCATGTCGTGCAGACTGTGAAGCATTGCGCGATTGTAGGCAGCGCCCCCGCAACCCGGTTCACGCGCGGCCGCGGGACTGCCGAAGCACTTGGGCGACAATCTTTCGCATCACATGAGGTGCGTCGCGCCGCGACCGCGCTGGCGCCCCATCGCAGCGCGCCGCGCCAATTTCCGTCATGGCCCGCTGACCCCTGCAGATGTTCGAAAACCGAGGCTACAAACGCACCTTCTACAGCGCACCGCAATCGGTGACCTCGCTGGTGGCGGCGTTCCTGGAGCCCACGCTCACGGTGGCGGTCTTCCTGGCCGTGTCGACCTGGTTCGACGTGCCTATCCTGCGCTCGGACCTCACGCTGTGCCTGCTGGTCTTCGCGCTCACATTCCCGGGCCGCAACCGCTTCTGGGAGCGGCCGCTGAATGCCGCGGTGGACATCAGCTCCTCGTGGCTGAGTCTGCTGGCGATCCTGGCGCTGTGCGGCTATGCCACGCGCAGCCTGCAACTGTTCGAGCCCCAGGTGCTGGTGTGGTGGGCGTTGATCACGCCGGTTCTGCAGTGGCTGGCCGTTTTCTACGGCCGCAAGGCGCTGCGCCGCATGGCCAGCCGGCCCGAGAACCGCCGCACCGCTGTGGTGGTGGGTGCCGGTGCGCTGGGGGTCAAGGTGGCACGCGCGTTCCAGTCCCGCGGCGATATCGGCCTGTCGTTCCTGGGCTATTTCGACGACCGCGCCGACGACCGCGTGGACGGCAACGCGGTGCTGCAGCGCCTGGGCAACCTGCGCCAGGTGGCGCCCCATATCCGCGCGCACGGCATCAACGAGGTCTACATCACGCTGCCGCTGGGCTCGCAGCCGCGCATCGTGGAATTGCTCGAACAGGTGCAGGGCACCACCGCCAGCGTCTTCTTCGTGCCCGACGTATTCGGCATCAGCATCATCCAGGGCCGGCTGCAGGACATGAACGGCGTGCCCGTGGTGGGCCTGTGCGAGACGCCTTTCACCGGCACCAACCGGCTCGTCAAGCGCATCTCCGACCTCGTGCTCGCCGCGCTGATTCTGGTGCTCATTTCGCCGCTGCTGCTGGCCATTGGCATCGGCGTCAAGTTCGTCTCTCCCGGCCCGGTGATCTTCAAGCAGCGCCGCAATGGGCTGGACGGCGAGGAGATCATCGTCTACAAGTTCCGCTCCATGCGCGCCCAGGACGACGGTGCAGTGGTTCCGCAGGCGATCAAGGACGACCCGCGCATCACGCCCTTCGGGCGCTTCCTGCGCCGCAACTCGCTGGACGGGTTGCCGCAGTTCATCAACGTGCTGCAGGGCCGCATGAGCATCGCCGGCCCGCACCCGCACGCGGTGGCGCACAACGAGCAGTACCGCCAGCTCATCAAGGCTTACATGGTGCGAGACAAGGTCAAGCCGGGCCTCACCGGCTGGGCGCAGATCCACGGCCACCTCGGCGAGACCGACACCATCGAGAAAATGCAGGCGCGCGTGGAATACGACCTGGAATACCTGCGCAACTGGTCGCTCGGCCTGGACCTACAGATCATTGCCCGCACCATCAAGCTGGTGTTCTTCGACCGCAACGCCTACTGAAGCGGTGCTGCACCGCCTGTTGCCGAACCACCGAGGAAGGACCGATCGATGCCCAACGTGCCAAGCCGCTGCGCCGCTGCCCTGCTCGTGCTGCCGGCTCCCCTGGCGGGCCGTGCCCAGACGAGCCCCTACTACCTGGGCGTGTCGCAGACCTTCGGCTACGACTCCAACATCTTCCGCCTGCCCGACCGCAGCGAGGTTGCCTTGCCCGGCGGCGGCGTGCAGGTCATCGAGCCGCAATCGTCCGGGCTGATCTCCACCACGCTGCTGCTGGCCGACCTGGACCAGCCCATAGGCCGCCAGCGTGTTTACGGCAGCCTCAGCGCCGGCTACAGCAGCTATGGCGACCAGCCTCAGCTCGACAGCCCGCGCTATGCGCTCACCGCGGGGGTGGACTGGGACACGGTGGAAAAGCTCTCGGGCAAGGCCGAATTCACGTCCGGGCTGCGGCTCGGTGCCTACGGCGACCGCGACGTGCCCACCGGCCGCGGCGACAACGAAGAGCGCTACAACCGGCTCAGCCTGCTGGTCCGGCTGGGCGACTGGCAGCGCTCGCACAACTGGTTCGAGGCCAGTTTCGTCTACGACCAGGTCAGCAACGACATCGAAACCCTGCAGGCCACGCCCTACCGCATCGAGGCTGACCCCATCACCGGCGCGCCGGTGGTCCGCTTCACCGACGGCTACACCCGCGACGACCGCTACACCGCGTTCACCTTCGGCGTGCGCCACCGCTGGTCGGGGGCGCCGACACTCGGTGCCGGGCTGCGCACCGAGTCGCGGCGCGAGGAGGTCGACCGTCACCTCATCGACCCCATGGCCACGGTCAACAGCAGACTGGACAGCCGCCGCAACGACATCGACCTCTTCGCCAACCTCAACCCGGGCGACGGCAACCAGCTGAATGCGCGCCTGAGCTACGGCAACCGCGACTACGACGACCTGGGCGGCTTCACCGACGACGACACCAACTTCCAGCCGGGGCTGAGCTGGGCCGCGTTGCGCAACACCACGGTCGGTTGTTCGCTCGGCCTGGACCGCCGCGATTCCAGCTACCAGGGCACGGCCTCCGGCCGCAGCAGCTACGACGCCACGCTGACCAGCTGCTACGCGCAAGTGCTGCTGCGATGAAACACACGGTCCTGCTCACCGGCGCCACCGGCTATATCGGCTCGCACACCTGGCTGGCGCTGCTGGAGGCCGGGTACGGCGTCGTCGGCGTCGACGACTTCAGCAACAGCTCACCCGAGGTGCTGAACCGGCTGCGTGCACTGTCGGGCCGCGAGCCGGTGTTCGAACGCGCCAGCGTCTGCGACGTGGCGGCGATGGAAGACATCCTGGGCCGCCACCGGGTAGACGCCGCGGTGCACTTCGCAGCCTACAAGGCGGTGGGCGAATCGGTGGCCAAGCCGCTGGCCTATTACGCCAACAACCTGGGCGGCCTGCTCACCGTGTGCGCGGCGCTGCAGCGCCATGGCGTGCGCCGCTTCGTCTTCAGTTCCAGCGCCACCGTCTACGGCGACCCGGCCCGGCTGCCGATCACCGAGGATGCGCCGCTCTCGGCCACCAACCCCTACGGCCAGACCAAGCTGATGGGCGAGCAGATCCTGCGCGACCTGGGCGTGGCCGACCCGGCCTGGCAGACCGCCAGCCTGCGCTATTTCAACCCCGTGGGCGCGCACGAGAGCGGCCGCATCGGCGAAGACCCGCGCGACACGCCCAACAACCTGATGCCCTACGTGGCGCAGGTGGCAGTGGGTCGGCTGCCGCGGCTGCAGGTCTTCGGCAACGACTACGACACGCCCGACGGCACCGGCGTGCGCGACTACATCCACGTCTGCGACCTGGCCGAAGGCCACGTGGCCGCGCTGCGCCGGCTGTTCAGCCACGAAGGCTCCTTCACCGTGAACCTGGGCACCGGGCGCGGCTGCAGCGTGCTCGAGGTGGTGGCCGCCTACGCTGCCGCCAGCGGCCGCGAGATTCCGTACGACGTGGTGCCGCGGCGGCCCGGCGACGTAGCTGCCTGCTGGGCCGACCCCACGCTGGCCGACGTGATGCTGGGCTGGCGCGCGCGGCACGACCTGGCGCGCATGTGCGCCGACAGCTGGCGCTGGCAGGCGACGAACCCCAAGGGATACGAGACATGAACGACGACATCCATGTGCAACCGGTGATCATGGCCGGCGGCTCGGGCACGCGGCTGTGGCCGCTGTCGCGTGCCGGGTTTCCGAAGCAGTTCCTGGTGCTGTCGGGCAACACCAGCCTGTTTCAGCAGGCCGCGGCGCGGCTGCAGGGGCTGGCCGGCGAGCGCATCGTGGTGGCGCCGACGGTGGTGGTGTGCAACGAGGAACACCGCTTCCTGGTGCTGGACCAGTTGCGCGAGAGCCATTCGGACCCCGCGGCCGTGCTGCTGGAACCGGTGGGCCGCAATACCGCGCCGGCCGTGACGCTGGCCGCGCTGCAGGCGGCGGAGTCGGGGACCGATCCCGTGATGGTCGTCACCCCTGCGGACCAGACCGTGACCGACGCCGAAGCCTTCAACGCCGCGCTGGCGCGGGCCGTGCAGGCAGCGGCCGAGGGCGCCGTGGTGATCCTCGGCGTCGCGCCCGACCGGCCGGAAACCGGTTACGGCTACATCCGCGCCGAGGGCCCGCGCGTGGCGCAGTTCGTGGAAAAACCCGACCTCGCCACGGCTGAACAGTATCTGGCGCGCGGCGGTTATTTCTGGAATGCCGGCATGTTCGTGCTGAAGGCTTCGGTGTGGCTCGAAGCGCTGCAGCGCTTCCGCCCCGACATCGGGGACGCCTGCCGGGCCGCGTGGGCGGTGCGCAAGACCGACGCGCTGTTCGTGCGCCCCGGCAAGGCCGAATTCGGGTCGGTGCCCAGCGAGTCCGTCGACTACGCGGTGATGGAGAAGTGCCCCGGCGTGCTCGATATCCGCATGGAGCCGCTGGCCGCCGGCTGGAACGACCTCGGCGCCTGGGAAGCCGTCTGGCAGGTGGCGCCCAAGGACGCCGCCGGCAACGCCAGCGTTGGCGACGCCATCGTCAGCGACAGCCACAACACCCTGGTGCACGCCACCAGCCGGCTCGTCAGCGTGGTGGGGCTGGACGACGTGGTGGTGGTGGAAACGCCCGACGCCGTGCTGGTGGCCAGCCGCGAGAAAAGCCAGGACGTGAAGAATATCGTGGCGCAACTGGGCCGCGAACAGCGCGGCGAGCAGGTGCTGCACCGAAAGGTGCACCGCCCCTGGGGCTGGTACGACGGCATCGACCAGGGGCCGCGCCACCAGGTCAAGCGCATCCTGGTCAAGCCGGGTGCCGCCCTTAGCCTGCAGATGCACCACCACCGCGCCGAACACTGGATCGTGGTCACCGGCACGGCCGAGGTCACGGTGGGCGATCAGGTCATCCTGCTGGCCGAAAACCAGAGCACTTACATCCCGCTGGGCGCGAAACACCGCCTGCGCAACCCGGGCAAGGTGCCGCTGGAGATCATCGAGGTGCAGTCCGGCAGCTACCTGGGCGAGGACGACATCGTGCGCTTCGAAGACACCTACGGCAGGGCGACATGACCATCCTCATCACCGGCGGTGCCGGCTTCATCGGCAGCAATTTCGTTCTGGACTGGCTGGCGCAAAGCGACGAGCCGGTCGTCAACTTCGACGCCCTCACCTACGCCGGCAACCTGCAGAACCTGGCTTCGCTGCAGGGCGATGCGCGACATGTGTTCGTGCAGGGCGACATCGGCGACCGCGCCTTGCTCGACCGCTTGTTCGCGGAGCGCCGGCCGCGTGCCGTGCTGCACTTCGCCGCCGAAAGCCACGTCGACCGAAGCATTTATGGCCCGGGCGCTTTCATCAAGACCAATGTCGAGGGCACGTTCACGCTGCTGGAGGCCGCGCGCGCACACTGGAACGGGCTGGACGACGCGGCGAAGGCCGCCTTCCGTTTCCACCATGTCAGCACCGACGAGGTCTACGGCAGCCTGGCGCCCGATGCACCGGCCTTCACCGAGACGCACCCCTACGAACCGAACAGCCCCTACAGCGCCAGCAAGGCCGCCAGCGACCACCTCGTTCGCGCCTGGCACCACACCTACGGGCTGCCGGTGCTCACCACCAACTGCAGCAACAACTACGGGCCGTATCACTTCCCCGAGAAACTGATCCCGCTGATGATCGTCAACGCGCTGGCGGGCAAGCCCTTGCCGATCTACGGCGACGGCCTGCAGGTGCGCGACTGGCTGTATGTGGGCGACCACTGCAGCGCCATCCGCGCCGTGCTGGCGCGCGGCCGCGTGGGCGAGGTCTACAACATCGGCGGCTGGAACGAGATGCCCAACCGCGACATCGTGCACCGCGTCTGCGCGCTGCTCGACGAATTGCGGCCCAGCGCCGAAGGCCCGTACACGCGGCTCATCACGTTTGTGAAGGACCGGCCCGGCCACGACCGCCGCTATGCCATCGACGCGCGCAAGATCGAGCGCGAACTCAGCTGGCGCCCGGCCGAGACCTTCGACAGCGGCATCCGCAAGACGGTGCAGTGGTACCTGGACCACGCCGACTGGGTGGCCAATGTGCAGAGCGGCGGCTACCGCGACTGGCTGGCCACCAACTACAGCGCGCGATGATGAGCCCCCAATCTCACCTCGCCGTTCGCAGCGACTTTCGGGTGCTGCCATGAAGATCCTGCTTCTGGGTTGCAAGGGCCAGGTCGGCTGGGAGTTGCAGCGCTCACTGGCGCCGCTGGGCGAGCTGGTGGCCTGCGACTTCGACACGCCCGGCGAGTTGAAAGCCGACTTTGCCGACCCCGAAATGCTGGCCGCGCTGGTGCGGCGAGTGCAGCCAGGGCTCATCGTCAATTCGGCCGCCCACACCGCCGTCGACAAGGCCGAGAGCGAGCCCGATTTCGCGCGCACCTTAAACGCCACGGCGCCGGGGATCGTGGCGCGCGAGGCCGCGGCGCTGGGCGCGCTGCTGGTGCACTACAGCACCGACTATGTCTTCGACGGCAGCGGCAGCGCGCCGCGCAGCGAAGACGCAACCACCGCGCCCTTGAGCGTCTATGGCCGCACCAAACTGGAAGGCGAGCAACTCATCCGCGCCAGCGGCTGCCGCCACCTGATCCTGCGCACGAGCTGGGTCTACGCCGCGCGCGGTGGCAATTTCGCACGCACCATGCTCAGGCTGGCGGCGGAGCGAGATTCACTCAAGGTCATCAGCGACCAGGTCGGCGCGCCCACCGGCGCCGAGCTGTTGGCCGACGTGACCGCGCACACCGTGCGGCGCGTGCAGGCCGAGCCGGCGTTGGCCGGCAGCTACCACTGCGTGGCCGGCGGCGAGACGAACTGGTTCGAGTACGCACGCTTCGTCATCGAATGGGCGCGGGCCCACGGCCAGCCGATCCGCGTGGCGGCCGACGCCATCCAGCCCATTCCCACCAGCGACTACCCGACGCCGGCCGCCCGCCCGCTGAATTCGCGGCTGGCCACGCACAAGCTGCAACAGGCCTTCGGCCTGACGCTGCCGCACTGGCAGGTTGGCGTCGAACGCATGCTCACCGAAATCCTGGGACAGTGAATCAAAGAGACTCGACCATGCAACGCAAAGGCATCATCCTCGCCGGCGGCTCCGGCACCCGTCTGCACCCGGCCACGCTGGCGCTGAGCAAGCAACTGCTGCCGGTGTACGACAAGCCGATGATCTATTACCCCTTGAGCGCGCTCATGCTTGCCGGCATGCGCGAAGTGCTGGTCATCAGCACGCCGCAGGACACGCCGCGCTTCCAGGCGCTGCTGGGTGACGGCAGCCGCTGGGGCATGCAGTTCAGCTACTGCGTGCAGCCCAGCCCCGACGGCCTGGCGCAGGCCTTCATCCTGGGCCGCAGTTTCGTGGCCGACCGGCCCAGCGCGCTGGTGCTGGGCGACAACATTTTCTACGGCCACGACTTCGCGCAACTGCTGGCGCGGGCCAATGCACGTGCCACCGGAGCCAGCGTCTTCGCATACCACGTGCAGGACCCCGAGCGTTACGGCGTGGTGGCCTTCGACGGGCACAAGCGCGCGCTCAGCATCGAAGAAAAGCCGAAGGCACCGAAAAGCAACTACGCCGTCACCGGCCTTTATTTCTACGACGAGCAGGTGTGCGACATTGCCGCCCACATCAAGCCCAGCGCGCGCGGTGAACTCGAGATCACCGAGGTCAACGCGCAGTACCTGCGCCAGGACCAGCTGGCGGTGGAGATCATGGGCCGCGGCTATGCCTGGCTGGACACCGGCACCCACGACAGCCTGCTGGAAGCGGGCCAATTCATCGCCACCATCGAGAAACGCCAGGGCCTGAAAGTGGCCTGCCCGGAAGAGATCGCCTACCGTTCAGGCTGGATCGGCGCGGCCGAGCTGGAAGCACTGGCCACACCGATGCTCAAGAACGGGTATGGCCAGTACCTCATGCAGGTGCTGCGCGAAAAGGCATTCTGATGAAACTGCTCGCAACGCGGCTGCCGGGTGTGCTCATCGTCGAACCGGCGGTCTTTGCCGACGACCGCGGCTGGTTCATGGAGAGCTTCAACGAAGCCCGCTTCGAGAGCGCGCTCGCCGCTTTGGGCCAGCCGGTGCCGCGCCGTTTCGTGCAGGACAACCACTCTTGCAGCCTGGCCGGCGTGCTGCGCGGCTTGCATTACCAGCTGCCGCCGCATGCGCAGGGCAAGCTGGTGCGCGTGGTGCAGGGCGCGGCCTTCGACGTGGCGGTGGATATCCGCCGCGGCTCACCCACCTTCGGTCACTGGGAAGGCGTGGAGCTGAGCGCGCTGAACAAGCGCCAGTTGTGGATCCCCGAGGGCTTTGCGCATGGCTTCCTGGCGCTGCAGGACAACACGCATTTCCTCTACAAGACCACGGACGTCTATGCCCGCGACTGCGAACGCAGCATCCGCTGGGACGACCCCGCCATCGGCATCCACTGGCCGCTGCCGCCGGGCCTGAAGGCGCCGCTGGTGGCGCCCAAGGATGCCGCCGCCTTGCTGCTGGCGACAGCCGACCTGCCGGGCTGAACTTCAAGTGGCCGCGGCGCGCCCGATGCCGTGGTACTCGATGCCCTGCAGCCGCATCAGCGCCGGGTCGAAGATATTGCGGCCATCGAAGACCAGCGGCTGCTTCAGTGCGGCCTTGATGGCGTCGAAGTCGGGGGTGCGGAACTCCTTCCACTCCGTGACCACCAGCAACGCGTCGGCGCCTTCCAGCGCCTCGTAGGGGTTGGCCGCGAAATGCAGTCCCGGCGTGCCGGCCAGCACGCGCTGGGCCTCGGGCATGGCCACCGGGTCGTAGGCCTGCAGCACCGCGCCGCGGCGCGCCAGTTCGGCCACGATGACGCGGCTGGGCGCCTCGCGCATGTCGTCGGTGTTGGGCTTGAAGGCCAGGCCCCACAGGGCGAAGCGCCGGCCGGCCAGGTCTTGCCCGAAGCGGGCCGTGATCTTGTCGACCAGCACCAGCTTCTGCCGCTCGTTGGCCGCTTCCACCGCTGAAAGCACCTGCAGAGGCAAGTCGTTGGCCAGGCCGGTGTGGATGAGCGCCTTCACGTCCTTGGGAAAGCAACTGCCGCCGTAGCCGGTGCCGGCGTAAAGGAAGTGCGTGCCGATGCGCGGGTCGCTGCCGATGCCCAGCCGCACCTGTTCGATGTCGGCGCCCACGCGCTCGGCCAGCAATGCCAGCTCGTTCATGAAGCTGATGCGCGTGGCCAGCATGGCGTTGGCGGCGTATTTGGTGAACTCGGCACTGCGCACGTCCATCAGCTGCAGGCGGTCGCGGTTGCGCATGAAGGGCTGGTAGAGGGCGCGCATGAGCAGGATGGCGCGCTCGTCGTCGGCGCCCACGATGATGCGGTCGGGCCGCATGCAGTCCTCCACCGCCGCACCTTCCTTCAGGAATTCGGGGTTGGAGACCACGGCGAATTCCATTTCCAGGCCGCGCCTGCGCAGCGCCTCGACGACTGCCTCGCGCACGCGGTCGGCCGTACCCACCGGCACCGTGCTCTTGTCGACGATGACCTTGTAGTCGGTCATGTGGCGGCCGATGCTGGCGGCGGCGGCCAGCACGTACTGCATGTCGGCCGAGCCGTCCTCGTCGGGCGGCGTGCCCACGCCGATGAACTGGATCGTGCCGTGGCCCACCGCGGCGGCCACATCGGTGGTGAACTGCAGCCGGCCTGCGGCGGCATTGCGCTGCACCAGCGTATCGAGCCCCGGCTCGTGGATGGGGATGCCGCCTTCGTTCAGGGTACGGATCTTGCGCTCGTCGACGTCCAGGCAGACCACGTGATTGCCCATTTCGGCCAGGCAGGCGCCAGTGACCAGACCGACATAACCGGTGCCGACGACGGTGACTTTCATGCTGGGAAAACTCCGGAAATGCAGACGCAGAGAATTGTCACACCCCATGGCCAAGACTCGGCAGCCCTGGTCACCGCCAAGCGGCCGCCCCCGTGACGGAGTGGTATCTTCCCCGCGTCATCCGCATCCACCACCATTGAACTTGGCCGCACGCATCATCGGCGTCACCGACGGGTTGAAGGTCGCCTACGCCGAATTCATGCAGCAGTACGCGGCTGATTGGCGCAGGACATCTCGACCGAACGCCAACGAGGCCGGCGTGCCGTCTCAGCGCGGCTGTGCGTGGCGGCGGATCCAGTCGGCGAAGCCGGCTTCGTCCAGGGTGCCCTCAGCCACGGCGAGCATGACGAGCACGCACTCGACATCGTCGGCGACCAGTGCCTGACCATTGCGGTCCAGAAACAACTCCATCGCCACGAACGCCGTGCGCTTGTTGCCATCGACGAATGGATGGTTTCTTGCCAGTCCAAAACCATAGGCAGCAGCCAGGTCCGCAACGTCCGGCTTCCCGTAGTGCGCCAGATGTCGAGGCCGCGCAAGTGCAGACTCGAACAGACCCTCATCACGAACGCCGGCGGCGCCGCCGTGCTCGGCCAGTTGCTCGTCATGCACCAGTCGCAGCACGCCTGGTTCGAGCCAAGTCCAGTCGTCCATGGCGCTACTTGGCGAGTTCACGCAACACGTTGCGCCGCTGCTTCATGATGCGGCGAGCTGCCGTCAGCTGTGCGTCGAATGCTTCGTCGTACGGCGTGATCGTTACCCCGCCCGGCGTGTCGGTCACGAACACCATGTCCCCCTTTTCCAGCTTCAGTCGCGCCAGGATCTCCTTGGGCAGGATCACGCCGACGGAGTTGCCGATCTGGGTCAGTTTGAGAGTGGTCATGGCCTGCGCTCCGTTATAACGAATGTAATACTAAAGCCACGGAGCTTCGCAGGCAAGCGACGGCTTGCAAGATCTCGGCTTGCAAGTCTCGGCAGCACGGCCCGGCGGAGCTTGGCCGCGTTCCGCGCAGTTTCAGCCTTGAAGCCCCTCGGCCACGAAATGCGGGTTCTCGAAGCCTGGTTTGCCGTAGCGCAACGGCGCGCCCTGCGGGGTGGTCACGCGTCCACCGGCGGCCAGCAGCACGGCGTGGCCGGCGGCAATGTCCCACTCCATGGTGCGGCCGAAACGCGGGTAGAGGTCGGCCTCGCCGGCCGCCACCAGGCACAGCTTGAGCGACGACCCCGCATTCACCGACGCCGCCACGCGGCGCCCGGCCAGGAAGGCGTCCAGCGCCGCGGCGTCGCCGTGCGAGCGGCTCGACACCACGGTCAGGCCCTCGGCCGGCACCGAGCGGCATCGGATGGACCGCCGCGCTCCGTCCTGCTCCGCCACGGCGCCCAGCCCGGCGGCGCCGGCGAACAGCCGCCCGATGGCAGGCGCCAGCACCACACCCAGCACCGGCACGCCGCCGACGACCAGGGCGATATTCACCGTGAACTCGCCATTGCGGCTGGCGAATTCCTTGGTGCCGTCCAGTGGGTCGACGAGCCAGAAACGTTGGCCCACGACAGGCACCTGCCCGGCCGCCACGGCCTCTTCGGCCACGATGGGAATGTCGGGTGTGAGGGCGCGCAGCCGCTGCACGATGAGCGCCTCGGCGCGTTCGTCGGCCTCGGTCACGGGCGACGCGTCGCTCTTGCCGCGCACCGCGAAGTCGGTGGCGTAGATGGCCATGATGACCTCGCCCGCCGCGCGTGCAATGTCGACGATGGCTTCGCGCCAGGCTTCCAGCGGCAACGGTTCTGCAGTCAATCGGGTTCCTTCAAAGCCGTGAAAATGGGCTATTTGACAATACGGTGGGCGGTCTGGAACGTTTGTTGCTCGCCATACCGGGCAAGCCTGTGCACGACTCGACGCTGCGCGCCACCTGCCCGCACCATTGCCACCTGCCGGTGGGTGATACTGCCGCCCCATCGAGCACTCCGCCCCGCCCCGGTCAACGACCCATGCCCGCCCAAGAACCCCCCGTCACGCTCACCCACCTGCAGCGCCTGGAAGCGGAAAGCATCCACATCATGCGCGAGGTGGTGGCCGAAGCCGACAAGCCGGTGATGCTGTACTCCATCGGCAAAGACAGCGCCGTGATGCTGCACCTGGCGCGCAAGGCCTTCTTCCCGGCGCCGCCGCCGTTTCCGCTGCTGCACGTGGACACGACCTGGAAATTCCGCGACATGTATGCGTTGCGCGAGCGCATGGCGCGCGAGTCGGGCATGGAAATGCTCGTGTACCAGAACCCGGAGGCTCACGCGCTGGGCATCAACCCCTTCGACCACGGTTCGCAGGTGCACACCGACATGTGGAAGACCCAGGGCCTGAAGCAGGCCCTGGACCAGCACGGCTTCGACGTGGCCTTCGGCGGCGGCCGCCGCGACGAAGAAAAGAGCCGCGCCAAGGAGCGCATCTTTTCGTTCCGCACCACGCAGCACCGCTGGGACCCGAAGAGCCAGCGGCCCGAACTCTGGCGCCTGTACAACACGCGCAAGAAGTCGGGTGAGTCGATCCGCGTCTTTCCCATCTCGAACTGGACCGAGCTCGACATCTGGCAGTACATCTACCTGGAACACATACCCATCGTGCCGCTGTATTTCGCGGCCGAGCGCCCGGTGGTGGACCGCAGCGGCACGCTGATCATGGTCGACGACGAACGCATGCCGCTGCTGCCCGGAGAGGTACCCATGCGCAAGAAAGTGCGCTTTCGCACGCTGGGCTGCTACCCGCTTTCGGGCGCCATCGAATCCACCGCCGACACCTTGCAGGCCATCATCCAGGAGATGCTGCTGGCCCGCACCAGCGAACGCCAGGGCCGCATGATCGACCACGACAGCGCCGCCTCGATGGAGAAGAAGAAGCAAGAGGGGTATTTCTGATGGCCCACGTTTCCGACCTCATCGCCACCGACATCGGCGAATACCTGCAGCAGCACGAACACAAGAGCCTGCTGCGCTTCATCACCTGCGGCAGCGTCGACGACGGCAAGAGCACGCTCATCGGGCGGCTGCTGTACGACAGCAAGATGCTGTTCGAGGACCAGCTCGCGGCCATGGAGTCCGACTCCAAGAAGTGGGGCACGCAGGGCGGCGACATCGACTTCGCGCTGCTCGTCGACGGCCTGGCCGCCGAGCGCGAGCAAGGCATCACCATCGACGTGGCCTACCGGTTCTTCAGCACCGACCGGCGCAAATTCATCGTGGCCGACACCCCGGGGCACGAGCAGTACACGCGCAACATGGTCACCGGTGCTTCCACCGCCGACGTGGCCGTGATCCTGATGGACGCGCGCAAGGGTGTGCTCACGCAGACGCGGCGCCACAGCTATCTGGTCAGCCTGATCGGCATCCGCCAGGTGGTACTGGCCATCAACAAGATGGACCTGGTGGGCTTCGATGAAGCCACCTGCCGCCGCATCGAAGCCGACTACCGCGAATTCGCCGCGCAGATCGGCCTGACGAATATCACCACCATCCCGCTTTCGGGCCTGAAGGGCGACAACATCGCCTCGCGCAGCGCCGCCATGCCGTGGTACGAAGGGCCGGCGCTGATGGAATTCCTGGAAACCTGCCCGCTGGACGACATGCGGTTGCAGCGCGAACCGCTGCGCCTGCCGGTGCAGTGGGTGAACCGCCCCAACCTGGACTTCCGGGGCTTCTGCGGCATGCTGGCCAGCGGCAGCGTGCGCCCCGGCGACCGCGTTCGCGTGCAGCCCTCGGGCCGCGAAAGCGTGGTCGAACGCATCGTCGGCATCGAAGGCGACCGTGCGCTGGCCGTGGCCGGCGAATCGGTGACGCTGACGCTGTGCGACGAGATCGATATCTCGCGCGGCGACGTCATCTCGGCCGCCGAGGCGCCGGCCGAGGTGGCCGACCAGTTCGAATGCAACCTGGTGTGGATGGACGACGAGCCGCTGCTGCCCGGCCGCCCCTACCTGCTGAAACTGGGCGCACGCACCGTGAATGCCACCGTGACCGAGATCAAGCACAAGGTCAACGTGAATACGCTGGAGCACACGGCGACCAAGACGCTGGCGCTCAACGAGATCGGCGTGTGCAACCTGGGGCTGGACCGCGCGGTGGCCTTCGACCCCTACACCGTCAACCGCGACATGGGCGGCTTCATCCTGATCGACCGGCTGACCAACCACACCGTGGGCGCCGGCATGCTGCACTTCGCGCTGCGCCGCGCGCACAACATCCATCTGCAGGCGCTGGACGTGGACAAGGCCGCGCGTGCCACGCTGCTGGGCCAGAAGCCCGTGGTGCTGTGGTTCACCGGGCTTTCGGGGTCGGGCAAGAGCACCATCGCCAACCTGGTGACGAAAAAGCTCTACGCCATGGGCTGCCATACCTACCTGCTGGACGGCGACAACGTGCGTCACGGCCTAAACCGCGACCTGGGCTTTACCAACGCCGACCGCGTGGAAAACATCCGCCGCGTGGCCGAAGTGTCCAAGCTGATGGTAGATGCCGGCCTGATCGTCATCACCAGCTTCATCTCGCCGTTCCGCGCCGAACGCGAACTGGCGCGCAACCTGTTGGAGCCCGGCGAATTCATCGAAGTTTTCGTGGACGTGCCGCTGGCGGTGGCCGAGTCGCGCGACGTCAAGGGCCTGTACGCCAAGGCACGGCGCGGCGAGCTGCCGCACTTCACCGGCATCGACTCGCCCTACGAGAACCCCGAGGCCGCCGAAGTCCACCTGCCGGCGGCCGAGATCACGTCCGAGCAGGCGGCCGACCGCGTGCTGGACAAGCTGCGCGAGAGGGGGGTGGTGAAGGGCTGATGCCGATGGGGGCAGCCACGGCGACCTTGATGCGGCTGCACTTTGCGAGGGTCGCATGACCTGGCAGCAAATCCTCGTCTTCCTGGGCCTGGCGGCTCTGGTGGTGGAACTGCTGCGTGGCAAGCGCGCACCGGCGGCGGTGTTCGCCAGCGTTGCCTTCGCCTTCATCCTGCTCGACTTCGTGAGCCTGCAGCGCGCCCTGCAGCAGGTCACGAATACCGGGCTGGTGACGGTGGTGGTGCTGTTGCTGCTTTCGGTGGTGCTGGACAAGAGCCGGCTGCTGGAGCAGCTGGCCGAACGCCTGGTGAGCGGCGGCTACCGCTGGGCGCTGGTGAAGCTGTATCTCGCCACCGGGCTGTATTCGGCCTTCCTGAACAACACCGCGGTGGTGGCCTCGCTGATCGGCCCGCTGCGCCAGTCGCGGCAACATGCGCCCTCGCGGCTGCTCATGCCGATGTGTTTTGCCGCTTCGCTGGGCGGCATCCTCACGCTGGTGGGCACCAGCACCAACCTGCTGGTGAACAGCCTGATGATCGGCCGCGGCATGCCGGGGCTGCACATCTTCGACCTGTTCCCGGTGGGCGCGTGCATCGTGCTGGCCTGCGGCGCCACCATGGTGCTGCTGTACCCGCGGCTGCTGCAACCCAAGCCTCCCGCCGAAGAACAGGCCGGCGACTTCTTCCTGGAAGCCATCGTGCGCACCGACTCCAGGCTGGTGGACCAGACCGTGGAAGGCGGCGGCCTGCGCAAACTGGCGCACCTGTTCCTGGCCGAGATCGTGCGCGACGGCCGCGTCATCGCCCCGGTGGAGCCCGACCACGTCATCTGCGCCGGCGACATGCTCGTGTTCACCGGCGACGTCACGCGGCTGGACCTGCTGCTGCAGTTCGACGGCCTGGAGACGCGCGGCCAGCAATACCGGTTGCCGCTGGACAACCTGGTGGAGGTGGTGGTGGCGGCCGAGTCGCCGCTGGCGCGCAAGACGCTCAAGCAGGTGGACTTCCGCGCCCAGTTCGACGCCGCGGTGATTGCCGTGCGGCGCGGCAGCGAACGGCTGCGCGGCCCTATCGCCCATGTGCCGCTGGAGGTGGGAGACACCCTGGTGCTGGTGGTGGGGCAGGACTTCGACAAGCGCAACAACCTGGCGCGCAACTTCGTGGTGGTGGGGCGGCGGCAGGTGCAGAAATTCACCGACGCGCGCAAGGGCTGGCTGGCCACCGCGGCCTTCGTGGCTGTCATCGGCCTGTCGGCCATGGGCATGGTGGACTTCCTGAAGGCGCTGCTGGTGCTTTTGGCGCTGTTCCTGCTGCTGGGCTACGCCAAGCCGGCCGACCTGCGGCGGCAGATGCCGTACCAGATCATCGCCATCATCGCTTCTTCGCTGGTGGTCTCGGAAGTGATGGTCAGCACCGGCACCGGCGAGATGCTGGCCGGCTGGTTGCTGACCGGAGCGCAGGATTTTGGCCCCTACTGGGCGCTGGCGCTCATCCTGCTGACCACCTGGGCGCTGACCGAGCTGATGAGCAACAACGCCGCCGCCGCGCTGGCCTTCCCGGTGGCCTTGGGCGTGGCCGCCCGTCTGGGCCTGGACCCGCAGCCCTTCGTGATGGCGGTGCTGTACGGCGCCAGCTGCAGCTTCCTCACGCCCTACGGCTACCAGACCAACCTGATGATCATGTCGCCCGGCCGCTACACCCTGGCCGACTTCGCCCGCGCCGGCACCCCGATTGCGCTGGTCTTCCAGGCCGTGGCGCTGGTGGCAATTCCGGCGGTGTTTCCGTTTCGGTAGATAGACGGGGTCAGAAACCCGAGTTCTTGCCCATTGCCCCCTTGGTGCGCAAAGCGCGGATGCAGAGTTACGCTCACGTGATCGTCAAAGTTCGGCCTAGATCAGCCCGGCGCGCTGCATCGCCTCGATCGTCACCTGCGTCAGCGCGCCCACCTGCGCGAGCACGTCGCCCGATGCCGCCGTGCTGGAGCTGCCGGACCAGACCAGCGTGCCTTGCGCAACCTCCATCAGCGACGAACTCGCGGCCAGGCTCTGCGCCGCCGTTGCACCGCCGATCGGGAAGGTGATTCCGATGCCACCGACGCTGAATCCACCGCCCCGATGGCCGCCACCGCTGCCCGCGCTGACGCCGACACCGACCTGCGCCCCCGGATTCAGCACGGCCACGCCGCCTGTGTACAGCGACATGCTGGCGAGGGCGGCGACGCCGCTCGCCCGCAGCGCCACCCTCATCTCTTCCGACGAGTCGGGGCTGGCCCAGGGAAAGCCGGGGATCGAATAGCTGCGCACGGCGGCAACGCCGCGCGCACCGAGCTGGTTCAACCACTGGTCCTCGCACCCGCGCCGCACGGCCTCGTCGGGTGCCCGGCACACCACCAGCACGCGCCCGCCTTTCAGCGAAGCGGCGGTGAGTCCGGGGTTGCGCCACTCGGCCGTCATCTGGGTCGTTGCGCAACCCGCGAGTGTCGCCATGAGGCCGACCGCCAGCAGGCGCAGCGGGGAGATTCGCAGCGGCATATTCATCGGGTCACCCTTCGTCGGTCGAATCATCAAAAGCAGAAATACCGACCTGGAAGACCCGGTGCACCACTTCGCCCACTTCGGCAAGCAGGTGTGGCAGCGGCGGCG
>JAABPT010000425.1 GCA_011391855.1 Burkholderiales bacterium | reverse complement strand
GAAGGCGAACACCTGCAGAGCCTGTGTCGTGAGCCGCGCAGCCTCTTCACGCCGCCCATCGCTCCAATGCCGCGCCAGCACCGGGAACAGCGTGAAGCCCAGCACCGTGTAGAAGAGCGCCGGAACGCCGCACAGCGACACCGCCGCGGCATACACCGCCACCGCATCCAGGCTCAGCAGTTGCACGAGCAGGAAACGGTCGAAGTTGGCGCTGAACACGGTGAACAGCGCCAGCGCGACCAGCGGCACGCAGAAGGCCAGCAGTTCGCGAAGTGCGGGCATCGGCACATTGTTCGCAACGGGCGCTGAGACCGATGGTTCGGATGGCGGACCCGACCCGGGTTCAGCCCCCGCGCCGCTCGCAGCGGTGAAACGGTCACCCCGCTGCAGCACGAACCACGTGCCCGCCAGCACCGCCAGTGCCAGCGCACATTGCACCGCCGCATAGCGGCCCAGCCAGTCGGCCAGCGCCACGCCACCGGCGCCCACCAGCCACAGCACCACGCCGAATCGCAGCACGCTGCGCAGCGCCAGCACGGCCGCGATCAAGCCCATGCGCCCGGTGGCGCGCAGCCAGGCGGTGGCGAAGTCCACCGTGGCGTCGGCGGCCAGCAGCGCCAGCAGCGCCGGCACCAGGGCCCCGTGGCCAGCTTCGCCATAGACCACCCCGGCAAAGGGCTCGCGCCACGTCAGGACGACGGCCGCGCAGGCCAGGAACAAGCCGAATGCCACGCCGCCCAGGCGGCCAAAGAAGCGCAGCCGCACCGAAGCGCCCACCGCTCCCGAGAACGACCGCACCACGGCCGTGGGCGTGGCCAGCAGCACCACCGGCATCAGGATGCCGGCGGCCACCGCGGTCTGCGTCCAGGCACCGTAGTCGGACGCCGAGACGGCGCGCGTGAGCAGCGGCAGCAGCAGCAGGCCGAGCAGTCGGTCGAGCAGGAGAGCCGACGCATAAAGCGCCGTGCCGGTGCGCAGCGTGGCAGGCATGTCGGTTCGCGCCGGGGGCAGCGCGGGCCGGCGAATTCTACGGGCCGCCCTGTGCAGTGCCGCGGTGCCGGCGGTGCTGGCCCCGGCGTCCTGCCCCAGCGTCAGGTGCGCCGCCTAAAATCTGCGCCTTCACTCCGGCCTGCCCGATGTCCGACACCCACGCCCCGCCCGCCGCAGCGCCGACCCCGGCCGCCGACGACAACCAGCTCATCGCCGAACGCCGCGAAAAACTCGCCGCCATTCGCACCGCCGGCATCGCCTTCCCCAACGACTTCAAGCCGCGCCACCAGGCTGCCGACCTGCATCATCGCTATGGCGAGGTGCCGAACGAGGAACTGGAACCACAGGCCGTGGCCGTGGCGGTGGCCGGCCGCATGATGCTCAAGCGCGTCATGGGTCGTGCCTGCTTCGCCACGCTGCAGGACGGCTCGATGGGCGAAAGGCACGGCCGCATCCAGCTCTACGTGACACAGGACGCGGTGGGCGCCGAGGCGCTGGCCGCCTTCAAGCGCTGGGACCTGGGCGACATCCTGGGCTGCGAAGGCACGCTCTTCCGTACCAAGACCGGCGAACTCTCGATCCGCGCGACAAGGGTGCGGCTGCTCACCAAGAGCCTGCGCCCGCTGCCCGACAAGTTCCACGGCATGACCGACCAGGAGCAGAAATACCGCCAGCGCTACGTCGACCTCATCACCGACGAGACCGCACGCGAACGCTTCGTGGCGCGCAGCAAGGCGGTGAGCTCGATCCGCAATTTCATGGTCGAGCACGGTTTCCTGGAAGTGGAAACGCCGATGCTGCACCCCATTCCGGGTGGCGCCAACGCCAAGCCCTTCGTCACCCACCACAACGCGCTGGACCAGGAGATGTTCCTGCGCATCGCGCCCGAGCTGTACCTGAAGCGGCTGCTGGTGGGCGGCTTCGATCGCGTGTTCGAGATCAACCGCAGCTACCGCAACGAAGGCATCAGCGTCCGCCACAACCCCGAATTCACGATGATGGAGTTCTATGCGGCCTACTGGACGCACCATGATCTGATGGACTTCACCGAACAGGTGCTGCGCCACGCCGCGCGCGCCGCCGCCGGCACCGCCACGCTGTCGTATGCCGGCAAGGAGGTCGACCTGGACCAGCCCTTCGCCCGCATGACGGTGAGCGAAGCGCTGGTGGCCTTCGCCGGCCTGAGCGCCGCCGAGGCCCAGGACGCCGCCGCGCTGCACGCGCGGCTGAAGGCGCTGGGCGAGGAACCGCCTGCGCACTGGAAGCTGGCCGAACTGCAGTTCGGCGTCTTCGAAGAGGTGGTGGAAGCGCAGTTGTGGCAGCCCACCTTCATCGTCGACTATCCCGTGGAGGTGTCGCCGCTGGCGCGCGCCTCCGACACCAACCCGGCCGTCACCGAGCGCTTCGAACTCTTCATCACCGGGCGCGAGATGGCCAACGGTTTCTCGGAACTGAACGACGCCGAGGACCAGGCGGCGCGCTTCCTGGCCCAGGCCGCGAACAAGGAAGCCGGTGACGAGGAGGCGATGTACTACGACGCCGACTTCATCCGCGCGCTGGAATACGGCATGCCGCCGGCAGGCGGCTGCGGCATCGGCATCGACCGGCTGATCATGCTGCTGACCGACAGCCAGAGCATCCGCGACGTGATCCTGTTCCCGGCGCTCAGGCGGGAATCCGCATGACGCCTGCATTGCGGCGCCAACGCTGAAAGCACGCCATGCCCGAGGCGCGACTCGAACAACTGACCGAGATCGAGACCGTCGTCTGGGCCGAGTTGTGCGCGGCGGTACGCGACAAGGGCCACCCCTGGCGCGTGGGCGTGCTGGCCACCGTGGACGGCGAGCGCGCCGACGCACGCAGCGTGGTACTGCGCGACCTGGACGCCACCACGCGCACGCTGCTCGTCTACACCGACGCGCGCAGCGCCAAGGCGCAGCAGGTCGAGCGCCATCCGCAAGGCACGCTGGTGCTGTGGTCGGACCCGCTGGGTTGGCAACTGCGGCTGCGTGTGCACCTGGCGCTGCAGACTTCGGGGCTCACGGTCTCGTCGCGCTGGGCGCAGCTGAAGATGACGCCGGCCGCGCACGACTATCTGTCGCCGCTGCCACCGGGCAGCGCCATCGAGCACCCGTTGCCGCAGCGCGGCAGCCGCGCGCACTTCGCGGTGCTGGCCGCGGAGGTGCAGGCCGTCGACTGGCTGGAGCTGCACGCCGACGGGCACCGGCGCGCGCTGTTCGACAACCGCGGCAGGCGCTGGGTCACGCCGTAGCCGCTGTGCACGGCGCCGGCTGCGCCTGCCGCCGTCACCCGTGCTTGAAGGCCGGCTTGCGCTTGTTCAGGAAGGCGTCCATGCCTTCCTTCTGGTCTTCGGTGGCAAACAGCGAATGGAAGATGCGGCGCTCGTAGCTCATGCCGTCGGCCAGGCTGCCTTCGAAGGCGCGGTTGACGCATTCCTTGGCAAAGGCCACGCTGGGTGCGCTCATGGCGCAGATGGCGGCGGCGGCGGCCAGCGCTTCTTCAAGCAGCCTGTCGGCCGGCACCACGCGCGACACCAAGCCGGCGCGTTCGGCCTCGGCGGCGTCCATCATGCGGGCGGTGAGCACCATGTCCATGGCCTTGCTCTTGCCCACCGCACGCGGCAGCCTCTGCGTGCCGCCGGCGCCGGGAATGATGCCGATCTTGATCTCGGGCTGGCCGAATTTCGCCGTCTCGGCGGCGATGATGAAGTCGCACATCATCGCCAGTTCGCAGCCGCCGCCCAGGGCGAAGCCGGAAACGGCCGCGATCACCGGCTTCTTCACCTGGCGCATGGTTTCCCAGTTGCGCGTGATGAATTCGCCGTGGTGCGCCTCCATGAAGGTCTTCTTCGCCATCGCCGAGATATCGGCGCCGGCGGCGAAAGCCTTCTCGCTGCCGGTGACGACGATGCAGCCGATGCCGGGGTCGCGGTCGAATTCCAGCAGCGCAGCGCCGAGCTGGTCCATCAGCGCGTCGTTCAGCGCGTTCAACTGCTTCGGGCGGTTCAGCGTGATCAGCGCAATGCGGCGCTCGCCTTCGCCGGGGCGCACGTCGGTCAGGATCAGGGCTTCGGTCATGGGGCTCTCCTCCAGGCTTTGCAACGACTATACGGCGGCGTTGCAGGCCTTCGCACCGGTGGCGCGGGCCGCGGCAGGTGGTCAGCGGCCGGGTTCCGCCTGCAGCGGCAGGCGCTCGATGACCAGGTCGACATAGGTCTCCTCGTCCTGCCGGATCACGATGCGCACCGGCAGGTACTGCAGGCTGGGCGCGACCCATATCTCGGCGGCCAGGTCACCGCTGCGCACGGCTTCGCGCCGCGGCTTCACGTGCAGCGCCAGCACCTCGCCGGCGGGCGTGGACAGCAGCTCCGGTTGCTGCACCTCGTAGACCCAGTCCTGCACGCGCCGCGGCAGCGCCAGCGGCAGGGTGATGGCCACCCCTGGCTGCAGCAACGCGGGCCGGGTGGTGAACAGCCAGGTGAGCTGCACGAACTGGCTGGCACTGTCCTGCACGCCTGCGGGCCGCGGCAGGTCGCTGCCACCCGGCAGGCGCACGCGGTCGGCGTCCAGGAAGACGACGAGCCGGCGCGGTTCGCGCAGCACGATGCGGGTTTCCTCGTCGTAGCGGCTCGGCCGCAGGCCTTCGGCCGTGATCTCGCCTTCGCTGGCCACGCGCCGGCTCATCAGCGGCGCAAAGGACGGGCCGATGCTCACTTCCATGTGCACCTGGTAGCGCGATCCCGAGCGCAGCCATTCCACCTGCGCCTGCCCTTCCACCGGGCCGCGGTAGTTGCCGCTGAGGCGGTAGCTCAGGCGGGTGGACGGCGGCCAGTCGAAAGCGGCCGGCACAGCGGCCTGCGCTGCCGGCGCGGCCGCTGACTCCGCTGACTCCGCGGCCTCCCCGGGCGCCTTCGCCCGTGCCTGGGCATCGGGTGGCGCCGGTTCGAGGGCCGGATCTGCAGCCCCGTCCACGATCGGTTCGGCCGGCGGCCCGTCGGCCACGGACGCAGGCCATTGCGCGGCTGGCGCGGCGGGCTTGGCGGGCGTGGCGGGCGCTGCAGGCCATTCCGAGGACGCTTCGGCAGGCCCCTCCAGTGGCGGCGCGGCCACGGGTTGGCCCTCCGCCTGGGCCTGAACCGTGGCCGCTGGCGCCGACGCCGGCAGGGGCGGTGAGGCGGCCGCGCGCGGCCGCCGCGCGGCGGGGGCCGCCACGACCGGTGGCGTTGCGTGGGCGAGTTCACGCACGAAGGCGACCTCGATGCGCCGCGGCACGGTGTCGGCGGCGCCCTCGCCCAGGCGGTCGGGCCACACCGCGCCGGCCAGCCAGACGTGCGCCAGGGTCACCGCCGCGGCCAGCGCCGCCAAGCTGCGCCCTTGCCGGGGCCCGGTCGCAAGCGGGGCACTCACCGGTCTGCCCCTCGCGTTGCGCGCTCAGGGATAAGCGCTTTGGAGTGGCCCTGCGCGCTCATGCCGTCCAGGGTGGGCTCGCAGCCGCCCGGGGGCGGCCGCACCGCGAAGGCTATTTGTTGGCGCTGGCGGCCACCAGCAGCCGTTCGACCTCGGCGCGCGGCAGCGCCCCCGGCTTGCGCGTGCCGTCCTCGAAGATGACGGCCGGCGTGCCGTTGATGCGGTGCGCCCGCGAGAACGCCAGGTTGCGTTCGATCGCCGCGTCGTCGCACTTGCCCATGGCCTTGGCGGGCACCACGGCGTCGAGCATCCAGTCGCGCCAGGCGCGCATGGGCTCCTTGGCGCACCAGATGTCGCGCGACTTGGCGGTGGAGTCCGGCCCCAGGATGGGGATCAGGAAGGTGTAGATGGTGACGTCCTTGACGGCGGCCATGTCGCGCTCGAAACGCTTGCAGTAGCCGCAGTTCGGGTCCACGAAGACCGCCACCTTGCGCGCCCCGCTGCCCTGGCGCTGCACCATGGCGTCCTTCAACGGCAGCTTGTCGAAGTCGATGGCCAGCAACTTTTCCAGCCGCGCCTCGGTGAGGTCGGTGCGCGTCTTGGTTTCTATCAGCGCGCCGTTGAGGATGTGCTCGCCGGTGGCGTCGCTGTAGAAGATCTCGGTGCCGCCATAGCGCACCTCGTAGACGCCGGGAATGGGCGTGCGCGTGACCTCGTCGATCTTGGGCAGGTTGGGCAGCCGCTCGGCCAGGGTCTTGCGGATCGCGGCCTCCTGGGCCAGCACGCCGAAGGACAGCAGCAACATCGTGGCGGCCAGCGCCGGCTTGATCGAAAACGCATTTTTCATGGGAGGTCGTCCTGGTCGGGGGGCATCAGCTGCCGAGCGCACGCGCGGCCAGCAACCGCTTCAGCGGCGTGAGGTGATTGACGAGACTCATTCCGCGGTTGCGAAGTTCCCGCGCCAGCGGCGCCGGGCTGGCAAACAGGTGCAGCAGGCCGTCGGTGAGCC
The DNA here is from genome assembly GCA_011391855.1 of Burkholderiales bacterium. Taxonomy (GTDB): domain Bacteria; phylum Pseudomonadota; class Gammaproteobacteria; order Burkholderiales; family Burkholderiaceae_C; genus Rubrivivax. The sequence continues at coordinate 24,139 of JAABPT010000425.1, read as the reverse complement.
CGGCCATGGCCAGCGTGGGGCCGATGCGGCGGCGCGCATAGCGCTGCAGCAGCCGCGCGTCGGCGAGCGGCCGCCACGGTTCACGCTCGGCCAGCACCTCGGCCAGCGCGGCCACGTCGGCCAGCCCCAGGTTCAGCCCTTGGCCGGCCAACGGATGCACCACGTGCGCCGCGTCGCCCACCAGCACCCAGCCCGGGCCATGCACGGCTTCGGCCTGCGCCAGCGACAGCGGCCATTGCGCGCGCGGGCTGGCCAGTTCCAGCGTGCCGGCAGCGCCCTGGCTGGCCTGCATGAGCTCGGCAACGAAATCGGACTCGGGCAGCGCCATCAGCTCGTCGGCACGCGCGTCGGCCACCGACCACACCAGGCCCAGGCCGTGGCCGGCGCGCGGGCGGTCCAGCGGCAGCAGGGCCAGCACGTCGGGGCTGCGGAACCACTGCCGCGCCAGGCCGGCGTGCGGCTGGCTGGCCACCAGCCGTGCCGCAATGCCGCGCTGCCCGTAGGCCCGCCGCGGCATGTTCACGCCCAACCGGGCGCGGGTGGCCGAGTCCTTGCCTTCGGCCAGCACTTGCAGCCCGGCCGGCACCTCGTGTCCGACGGTGGTGACGTGCGGCGCAAAACGTGCTGCGGCGCGCAGCGCGGTTTCCAGTTCGGCCGCGTCGACGATCCAGGCCAGTTCGCCCACCGACTGCGTCCAGGCCGAGAAGTCCAGCACCGCGCCGGCGGCGTCGCCCTGCACGTGCATGTCGAAAACCGGCGTGCGGGCGTCGGCGGGAATGGCCTCCCACACCTTCAGCCCCTGCAGCAGCGCCACCGAGCTGCGGTTGAGCGCATAGGCGCGCACGTCATCGCCGCCCGGGGCAGCGGCCTCGCCCAGCAGCGCCACGCGCCAGCCCTGGCGAGAAAGCGCCAGCGCGGCCGTCAGGCCCACGGCACCGGCGCCGCGCACGAGAATGTCGAATTGGATCACTCGCGCATTGTAGGAAGGCCGCCAGCGGCACAATGAAGCAAACTGGATGACCCTTCGGAGCGTTCTTGAGCGATCTCGCCTGCACCCTTGCCGCGCTTTTCGTGCACCCGGTCAAGTCGTGCGCCGGCATCGCCCTGGACGAGGCGCTGCTGGTCGAGACCGGGATCGACCTGGACCGCGCCTGGATGGTGGTCGACGAGCACAGCGACATGCTCACGCAGCGGGAATGGCCGCGTCTGGCGCTGGTGCAGCCCACCCTCAAGGGCGAGGAAATGGTGCTGCGCGCCCCCGGCATGCTGGCCCTGCACGTCCGGCTGGACACCGTGGAAGACGCCACCCACGTGCGCGTGTGGGGCGACGTGGTCAAGGCCTACGACATGGGCGCGCTGGCGGCGCAATGGTTCAGCGACTACCTCGGCGGCGGCAAGCGGCTGCGCCTGGTGCGCTTCGACCCCGAACAGCAACGGCTTGCAGACCCGCAGTGGACCGGCGACGTGCAGGCCGAAACCGCCTTCAGCGACGGCTTCCCGCTCCTGGTGGCCAACCGGGCATCCCTGGACGACCTGAACCAGCGGCTGGCCGCACGAGGCGCAGCGCCAGTGACGATGCAGCGCTTCCGGCCCAACCTGGTACTCGAAGGCCTGCAGCCCTTCGATGAGGACCACATCGACGAGATCGTTTTCGACACCGCCGAGGGTCCGCTGCGGCTGCGGCTGGTCAAACCCTGCACGCGCTGCGCCATCCCCAACGTGGACCCCGCCACGGCCGACACCGGCGCCGAGCCCGGGGCCACGCTGGCCACCTACCGCGCCGACCCGCGCCTGCAGGGCGGCATCACCTTCGGTGTCAACGCGGTCGTCGTCGAAGGCCTGGAGCACACGCTGCGCGTGGGCCAGGCGGGAACAGCGCGGCTGCGCTTCTGAGCCGGCTGCGGCGGCAACGCCCCGATCAGGCTGGCCGCCGCTCGGGCAGCGGGATGAATTCGGTGTCGCCGGGCACCACGCCCATGCGCTGCGCTGCCCAGTCGTCGGCGGCCTGCGCGATGCGCTCACGGCGCGACGAGACGAAATTCCACCAGATGTGGCGCGGCCCCAGCGGCTCGCCGCCGATGAGTACGACGCGGGCGGTGCCTTCGGCGGCCAGCATGGGCTCGTCGCCCGCTTCCAGCAGCCGCATCGTCTGCGGCGGTACGGCTTCGCCGTCCAGCGTCACCGCACCGTCCAAGACGTAGATCGCGCGTTCGGCGGCCAGCGGCAGCGGGAAGGCGTCGCCCGCGGCCAGTGTGATGTCGAGGGTCAGCATGGGTGAGTGCACCGCCACCGGCGAGCTTTCGCCAAAGGCGCTGCCGATCAATATGCGCACCGTCGCGCCGCCCACCTCCAGTTGCGGGATCGCCGCCGCCGGCGTGTGTGCGAAGCCGGGCTCGGCCTCTTCGTCGGCCGCCGGCAGCGCGGCCCACAACTGCAGGCCGTGGCTGCGTCGCACCACGCCGCGCTGGTCTTCGGGCGTGCGCTCGCTGTGCACGATGCCGCGGCCGGCGGTCATCCAGTTGATGGCGCCGGGCTCGATGCGCTGCACCGCACCAGTGGAGTCGCGGTGCAGCACGGCGCCCTCGAACAGGTAAGTCACGGTAGCCAGGCCGATGTGCGGGTGCGGCCGCACGTCGTGCAGGTCCTCCGGGCGCACGTCGATGGGACCGAAGTGGTCGAAGAACAGGAAGGGCCCCACCGCCTGCCGCGCCGCCGCCGGCAGCAGCCGGCGCACGACGAAGCCGCCGCCGAGGTCTTTCTTGTGCGGGTGCAGCGACAGGTGCGTGGGGTTCATCGCTGCAGTGTAGGAAAATCGCGGGCTTCCCGCTTCTTTCCCGAAAGTCCCTCATGAGCCTCAAGTGCGGCATCGTCGGCCTGCCCAATGTCGGCAAGTCGACCCTCTTCAATGCCCTCACCAAAGCGGGTATCGCGGCCGAGAACTACCCGTTTTGCACCATCGAGCCCAATGTCGGCGTGGTGGAACTGCCCGACCCGCGGCTGCAAGCTCTGGCCGCCATCGTCGAACCCGAGCGCGTGGTGCCGGCGATCGTGGAATTCGTCGACATCGCCGGCCTGGTGGCCGGCGCCAGCAAGGGCGAAGGCCTGGGCAACCAGTTCCTGAGCCACATCCGCGAAACCGACGCCATCGTCAACGTGGTGCGCTGCTTCGAGGACGAGAACGTCATCCACGTGGCCGGCAAGGTGGACCCCATCTCCGACATCGAGGTCATCCAGACCGAGCTCTGCCTGGCCGACCTGGCCACCGTGGAAAAGAGCTTGCACCGCTACGTGAAGGCGGCGCGCTCGGGCAACGACAAGGAGGCCGCGGCGCTGGTGAAGGTGCTGGAGAAGTGCCAGGCCGCGCTGGACCAGGCCCAGCCGGTGCGCGGCATCGACTTCAGCAAGGAAGAACTGGTGATCCTGAAGCCGCTGTGCCTGATCACCGCCAAGCCAGCCATGTTCGTGGCCAACGTGGCCGAGGACGGTTTTCACGACAACCCCTTCCTCGCGCGGCTGGAAGAAGTCGCGGCGAAGCAGAACGCGCCGGTGGTGGCGATCTGCGCCAAGACCGAGGCCGAACTGGCCGACATGTCCGACGACGACAAGGCCCTCTTCCTGCACGAGATGGGGCAGGACGAGCCGGGGTTGAACCGCCTCATCCGCGCCGCGTTCAAGCTGCTGGGCCTGCAGACCTATTTCACCGCCGGCGTCAAGGAAGTGCGCGCCTGGACCATCCACATCGGCGACACCGCGCCGCAGGCGGCCGGTGTCATCCACACCGATTTCGAACGCGGCTTCATCCGCGCCCAGACCATCGCCTTCGACGACTTCATCGCCTGCAAGGGCGAGCATGGCGCCAAGGAGTCCGGCAAGATGCGCTCCGAGGGCAAGGAGTACGTGGTCAAGGACGGCGACGTGCTGAACTTCCTGTTCAACGTCTGAGTTCCCGCCCCTGACGCATCCGCGTGTGCCCCGCGGCGTGTGCCCTGCCGCACTGCGGCAGTAGAGTCCCCCGATGACCACCGTTCCCGCGCCGCTGTCGGCGCCGCCCCCGCGCGCGGCCTCGCCCGCCTGGGCCTGGGTCGTGGCACTCGCCACCGCCGCGGCCTATGCGGCCGTGGGCGGCCTGGGGCTGGTGCTGGCCGGGCCGCCGGGCTATGCGTCGCCGCTGTATCCGGCCGCGGGCATCGCGCTGGCGGCCACGCTCACCTTCGGGCGCGCCGCGCTGCCGGGCGTGCTGCTGGGGTCCTTCATCGTCAATGCCGCGCTCGGGGTGCTGCGCGGCCAGGCCGGGCTGGCGCTGGTGGCGCTGCCGCTGGTCATCGGCGCCGGTGCCGCCTTGCAGGCCGGGGTCGGCGCAGCACTGATCCGGCGCTTCGTGGGCCTGCCGCTGCTGCTGAATGCGCCGCGCGACATCCTGCTGGCCGGCGGGCTGGGTGGCCTGGCGGCCTGCGCCGTGAGCGCGAGCGTGGCCGTGCCGGCACTGCTGCTGAACGGCGCGCTCGGCGTGGAAACGGCGCCGGCCACCTGGCTCACCTGGTGGGTCGGCGACGCCTTGGGCGTGCTCATCGGCGCCCCGCTGGCGCTGACGCTGATCGGCCGCCCGCGCGAGGATTGGCGCTCCCGGCGGCGCACCGTGGGCCTGCCCATGCTGGTGGCGCTGGCGCTGCTGGCCGCGGCGATGGTCGAACTGGACCGGCTCGACCGCCAACGGCTGCTGGCCACCTTCGAGCGCGGCGCGGACCGCCTGGCCACCGAAGCCCACGCACGGCTGGGTGTGCCGCTGTATGCGCTGCAGGCGCTGCACAGTGCGGCGCGCACAAACGGTGAACTGGACGGCAGCGCGCTGCGCGACGCCGCGCGCTGGTGGCTGGAGCAGCCCATTCCGCTGCAGGCCATGGGCTACAGCGCGCGCGTGGCGCTGGACGCGCTGCCGGCCTATGAAGCCCAGGCCCAGGCTGAAGCCCAGGCGCTCGGCCTGGCCGGCTACCGGGTCTTCGACCGCGACGGCGGCGCCGCACGCGCCACCGACGGCGAGGTAGTGGCCTTGCGGCACGTGGCGCCCGCCGCAGGCAATGCGGCCGCGCTGGGGGTGAATGCACTGTCGATACCGGAGGCGCGCGCCGCCATCCTGGCCACGCGCCGCAGCGGCCAGCCCACTGCCACGGCGGGCTTCAGGCTCACGCAGTCGGGGACGGAAGAGACCGGCATCGTCGTCTACCAGGCGTTGTACCGCGGCGAGCCCGACAACGCGGCCGCGCGCAGCGCCGCTTTCAGCGGCGTCGTCTTCGTCGCCCTGCGCACCGAGGCCGCCCTGGCCGGGTTGGCGCCCGCGGACCAGACCTATCTGCGCTGGTGCCTCATCGACCCCACGTCCCTTGCGCCGCACCGCCGGCTGGCCGGGAACGCGCAGTGCGAGGCCGCGGACCCGGTCGCCAACATCGACACCGACACCGACACCGGTTTCGCCACCCGGCGCACGCTGCAGCTCGGCGACCGCAGTTACGAACTGCGTGTCAACGCCGCCGTTTCCAGCGTACCCGGCCAGCAGCGCGAAACAGCCTGGCTGCTGTCGTTGGCGGGGTTGGGCTCGGCGGCCATGCTCGGCGCACTGCTGCTCACCGTCACCGGGCACAGCCGGCGCACCGAACGCGCAGTGCAGTCCGCCACCGCCGATCTGCGGCACGAGGTCGCCGAGCGCGAGCAGGCGGAGCGAGCGCTGCGCGAAAGCGAACAGCGGCTGCGCAGCATCTTCGAGCATGCGCCGGTCGGAGTCATGTTCCTCGACCCCGGCGGCCACGTCATCGACTGCAATCCGCGCCTGTGCCAGATGATCGGCCGCAGCGCCGACGACCTGCGCGGCCACTCCGTCCTCGATATCGTGCACGGCGACGACGTGGCCCGTGTCCGCCAGCAGCGGCGCGACCTGTTCTTCGGCAACCCGGACACCGTGCTCGAGCCGGTGCGGCTGCGCCGCCCCGACGGCCGCGAGTTGCTGGTGCGCACCAGCGCCGCGGCGCTGCGCGACGATCGCAGCCGCGTCGTGCGCATGGTGGGCGTGCTGGAGGACATCACCGAGCACCTGCGGCTGCAGGCGTCGGAAAGCGCCTTGCACCGCGCCGAGGCCGCCAACCGCGCCAAGAGCGACTTCCTCTCGCGCATGAGCCATGAACTGCGCACGCCGCTGAACGCCATGATCGGTTTTGCCCAACTGCTGGGAATGGACCGCGAGCCCGGGCTCGCGCCGCACCAGGCCGAGTGGGCGCAACAGATCCAGCGCGCCGGCTGGCACCTGCTGGAAATGATCAACGACACGCTCGACCTGGCACGCGTGGAGGCCGGCGCCGTGCCGCTGGCGCTGGAGCCACTGCCCTTGGCGCCACTGGTGTCGGCCTGCCGGGCGATGGTCGACGCCTCTGCGGCCGAGCGCGACATCACGCTGGACGAGCAACTGGCCAGCGACGCACCGGCCGTGCTGGGCGACGCCACGCGCTTCAAACAGATCCTGACCAATCTGTTGAGCAACGCCGTCAAGTACAACCGCCCCGGCGGCCGCATCACCATCGCTTCGCGCCGCTCGGCTGGCGGCCAGGTCGAGCTCACGGTGGCTGACACCGGCCTGGGTATGAGCGAGGACCAACTGGCGGCGCTTTTCCAGCCTTACAACCGCCTCGGTCGCGAAGACAGCGGCGTCGAAGGCACCGGCATCGGCCTGGTCATCAGCCGCCGCCTGGCCGAATTGATGGGGGGCAGTCTGGACGCCGAAAGCCGCGCCGAGGTCGGGTCGACCTTCACGCTGCGCCTGCCGGCCGCGGCTGTGGCCGACGCTCCAGCGGCAGACCCTGTACCCACCCTGCCCGCCCCCTACCAGCAGCGGGTGGTGCACTACGTGGAGGACAACGCGACCAATATCGAAGTCATGCGCGGCGTGCTGGCACTGCGCGAGCAGATCGTGCTGGAAACCTCGGCACTGGGGCTGGACGGCGTGGCCGGCATCCGTCGCCGCCGCCCCGACCTGATCCTGCTCGACATGCAGCTGCCCGATATCAGCGGCCTGGAACTGCTGCGGCACCTGAAGCGCGACGACCTGCTGGCCGACATCCCGGTGATCGTGGTCTCGGCCGACGCCACGCCGCAGCATATGGAACAGGCGCTGACCCTGGGCGCAGCGCATTACGTGACCAAGCCGCTGGACGTCGCGGGCTTCCTGAAGCTCGTGGACGGCGCGCTGGAAAATGTCGAGACACGCTGGGGAATGTGAGTAAACACTTTCACATTTCTGACGAAGATTTGAGTTTGCTCGGGTGCATCGATTCAGCAACATCCTTGAATTCAGCACTCGCCACCCGAGAGTGCTAATATTTCCGGAACCTCAAACTCCAGTTGGCACTCCCAAACCGCATGAATACTTCCGCCTCCCATGCCCTGGCGCTGCGCGACCCCTGGTCGCTGGTGCCGTCGCTCGGCAATCTCGACGCCTATGTCTCGGCAGTGAACCGCATGCCCATGCTCACGCACGAGCAGGAATTGGACTTCGCGCGCACGCTGCGCGACCAGGGCGACGTGCAGGCCGCCGGGCGGCTGGTGCTTTCGCACCTGCGGCTGGTGGTGTCGATCTCGCGCCAGTACCTGGGCTATGGCCTGCCCCAGGGCGACCTCATCCAGGAAGGCAACGTGGGCCTGATGAAGGCCGTCAAGCGCTTCGACCCCGAGCAGGGCGTGCGCCTGGTGAGCTACGCCATGCACTGGATCAAGGCCGAGATCCACGAATACATCCTGAAGAACTGGCGCATGGTCAAGGTGGCCACCACCAAGGCCCAGCGCAAGCTGTTCTTCAACCTGCGCTCCATGAAGCAGGGCCTGAAGGAAGACGCGCTCGACGCCGACACCCACCGCAATACGCTCACGCCGGCCGAGGTGGACACGATGGCGCGCGCGCTGAACGTCAAGCCCGCCGAAGTGATCGAGATGGAAACCCGGCTCACCGGTGGCGACGTGGCGTTGGAGCCGCAGTCCGACGACAGCGAGGAGAGCTACGCCCCCATCGCCTACCTGGCCGACGACAGCAGCGAACCGACGCGGCGCCTGGAAGCCCTGCACCGCGACTGGCTGGCCGGCGACGGCATCGCGCAGGCGCTGCACACGCTGGACGCGCGCAGCCGCCGCATCGTCGAGGAACGCTGGTTGAAGGTCAACGACGACGCCTCCGGCGGCATGACGCTGCACGAATTGGCGGCCGAGTACGGCGTGAGCGCCGAGCGGATCCGCCAGATCGAGGTGGCGGCGCTGAAGAAGATGCGCAAGGCGTTGATGTGAGCCCCCAGGGTCGCTAGCGCTCGCTACCCCCCAAGGGGGCTCTTGCCGCGGACCGGCAGAGCCGGATCCGCGCAAGTGACTTGGCGGGGTCAACTCTTCGGCGGCGACTCGGTGAGCAACAGTTGTAGATCGTGCTTCAGCGCCTCGGCACCCGAGCCATAGCGCGTGAACAGGCGCACCTTGCCGTTGGCGTCGAAGACATAGGCGCCGGCCGTGTGGTCCATGGTGTAGCTGCCCGCGGTTTGCCCTGGCACCTTGGCGTAATACACCTTGAAGGCCTTGGCCACCGCGGCCGTCTCTTCCATCGTGCCGCGCAGGGCCACGAAGCCGGCACCAAAATTGTCGACGTAGGCTTTCAGCACCTCGGGCGTGTCGCGCTCGGGGTCGATGGTGACGAAGACGCCCTGCACCCGCTCACCGCCGGCGCCCAGCGCCTTCTGCACCTCGGCGATCTCCAGCAGCGTGGTCGGGCACACGTCGGGGCACTGCGTGAAGCCGAAGAAGACGAGCGTGACCTTGCCCTTGAAGTCGGCCAGCGTGCGGCGCTGGCCGCTGGCGTCGGGCAGATCGAAGCCCTGCGCATATTCGGCGCCGGTGATGTCGATGGCCTTGAACGACGGTGAGGCGCTGCGCACGCAGCCGGACAGGGCGGCGGCAAGAGCCAGGGCCATCAGGAAGCGGAAGAGAACAGCCATGGGCTCAGGTAGTGGTCGAGCAGCAGCGCCGCGAACAGCAGCGACAGGTGCCAGATGGAAAAACGGAAGGTTGCCCGCGCGAGCACGTCGCTGTAGTCGCGCCAAAGCTGCCACGCATACAGGATGAATAGCGCGCCCAGGACCAGCGCCGCCAGCAGGTAGATCCAGCTGCTCATGCCGTAGACGAAGGGCAGCAGCGTGGCGGCGAACAGCACCAGGGTGTACAGCAGCACCTGCAGACGCGTGAATTCGGGGCCGTGCGTGATGGGCAGCATGGGCAGGCCGGCCTTGCGGTAGTCCTCCACCCTGTACAACGCCAGGGCCCAGAAATGCGGCGGCGTCCACAGGAAGATGATCAGGCACAACATCATCGCCTCGGCGCCCACTTCACCCGTCATCGCGGCCCAGCCCAGCACCGGCGGCATGGCGCCCGAGGCGCCGCCGATGACGATATTCTGCGGCGTCAGCGGCTTGAGCACGACGGTGTAGACGACGGCATAGCCAACGAAGGTGGCGAAGGTGAGCCACATGGTCAGCGGGTTGACGGCCCAGTACAGCAGCGCACTGCCCAGGGCGCAGAGCACGGCGGAAAAGACCAGCGTCTGCGCCGAGCTGAGCTCACCCTTGGCGCTGGGCCGCCACGAGGTGCGGGCCATGCGGCTGTCGATGCGCTGCTCGACCAGGCAGTTGAAGGCCGCCGCCGCGCTGGCCACCAGCCAGATGCCCACGGTGGCGGCGCCGGCCAGCCGCCAGTCGGGCAGGCCGGGCTGCGCCAGCAGCATGCCGATGAGGGCGCAGAAAACGATGAGCTGCACCACGCGCGGCTTGGTCAGCACGTAGTACTGCGACCAGCGCGTGGCCAGGCTCGTCGGGGCGGTGAGGGTGTGTGCCATGGGGGAGAGGAACCCCTGATTCTAGGCAGCCGCCGCCAGCGGCCGTGGCGCCGCGTCGGCCTCACCGCCAGCCTCACCGCCGGGCGCGCTGCGCGCCAGCAGCAGCGTCAGCAACAGCACCATGCCCGCGGCGCCTGCGCTGTGCCCCAGGGCTGCCGCCAAAGGCCAGCCCAGCACCACGTTCGACAGCCCGCTGGCAAACTGCAGCAGCGTCAGCGCGGCCAGCCCGGCACCATGGCGGCGCAACGCCCCTTCAGGCTCGCGCCACAGCCGCCACGCCAGCCACAGCAGGGCCGCCATGGCCGCCAGCGCGAAGAGCCGATGCGCCATGTGCACGGCCACCAGCGCCTCGAAGGTGAGGCCGCTGCCGTCGCGCCCTTCGCCCAGGCCGCGCAGCAGCGTGAAGCCGTGGCTGAAGTCCATCGCCGGCCACCAGCTGCCATTGCATTGCGGGAAGCCGGTGCAAGCCAGCACCGCATAGTTGCTGCTGACCCAGCCGCCGAGCGCGATCTGCACGCCCAGCAGCGCCAGCACCACCCAGGCGCCGCGCCGCAAGCCGGCGGCCAGCGCCAGCGGCCGGCCGCGGAAGGTGGCGTGCTGCGCCGCGAGCAAAGCCAGCAGCAGCAGCCCGCCCAGCAGGTGCGCAGTGACGATCAACGGATAGAGCTTGAGCGTGACGGTGTACTTGCCGAACAACCCCTGCACGACGACCCACACCAGCGTCAGCGTCGGCCACCAGGGCGAGAACGGCAGCCGCTGGCGCTGGGTCCAGCTCACCACCGCCATGACGAGGATCAGCGCCCCCACCGTCATGGCCAGGTAGCGGTGGATCATCTCGATCCAGGCCTTCGACCAGGTGACCGGGCCGCCGGGTGCGGCCGACTGCGCGGCATCGATCGCGTCGCGCGCGCCAAAGGGGCTGACCTCGCCATAGCAGCCGGGCCAGTCGGGGCAGCCCAGGCCGGAATCGGTGAGCCGCGTGAAGGACCCGAAGACGACGAGGTCGAAGGTCAGGAACATCGTCAGTGCCGTCAGCGCCGCCAGGCGGCCGCGTGTGTCGCTGCCGCGCTGGCGCAGCCACAGCCAGGCCAGCGGCACCAGTGCGATGGTCGCCGCCAGCAACAGCAGGCGGGCCAGTGGTGCCCAGTCGACCAGCGGCGTGGTGTCCATCAGCGGCCTGCCTTGTCCCAGGACGCGGAGGCGCGCAGCACGCGGTCCAGGTCGCGCTTGACACGCGCGGGCTCGGCCGTGGGCGGCATGCGCATCATCCACTCGCCCATGGGGTCGACGAGGTAGACGTGGTCTTCCAGCGCCTGGCCTTCGGCCGGCGTCAGCCAGCCGGCCAGCGCCTGGCGGTCGACGCGCAACGCGGTCATCGCCGGGCCGGCCGCGATGGCGGCGCGCAGCGGTGCCGCCAGCGGGCCGTCGTCGGTGACGAACCAGACCTTGTCGAGACGATCGCGTTCACGGCCGAGCATTTCGCGCAGCTGGCGCTGCATGAAGAGCCGCTCCTGGCAACGCTCGTCGCAAGACGAAGAGCCCACCACCACCAGCAGCCACTGCCCGCGCAGGGTGCCGGCCGGCACCTCGGCGCCGTCGAGCGTGCGCAGCGCCAGCGCCGGCACGCTGCGCGTGGGCAGGATCAAGTCGCCGTAGTTGGTGCGACCTTCGGGCCGGACCACGAAATAGGTGAAGTACGAGGCGATGACCGGCGCCGCGCAGACGAAAAGCAGCAGCAGCATGCGCAAACGGCCGCGCCGCGTGCGCACGCGCTCGACCTCGCGTGGGTCCGTGAGGTCGGGCGTGGCGACGCTGTGCACGGTCATGCCCAGCGGCTCAACCACGCTGGCGCTGCCTTGCCCGATGCGGGCGGATGAGTTGGAACCAGACATACAAACCCAGGATGAGCGCGCTCAGGGCGAACCATTGAAAGGCATAGCCGTAATTCTTGTGCACGTCGGCGGCGGGGCGGGGCCACTGGCGCAGCAGGCCGTCTTCGGGCGGCGACTGACCGTCTTCCTGCACCACGGTCAGGGGCCGCAGCGGCAACCCGGTTTCACGCGCATAGCCATCAACGTCAAGATTTTGCCGGATCGGCCCCGAGGACGCGCCTTCGAACTCGTACAACCGCCCCGGCGCGGGGGCGATGCGGCCCTGTACGGCGACACGCCCCGCCGCTGGCGGTGCGGCCACGATGCGGGTGCGGTCCATCAGGTCGCGCGGCAGCCAGCCGCGTTGCACCAGCACCGCGCTGCCATCGTCCAGGCGCAACGGCGTCACGGCATAAAAGCCCGGGCGGCCGTTCATCTGGCGGTTCTCCAGGTACACCGTCCGCTCGGCCAGCCACTGGCCTTCGAGCCGGACGGCGCGGTGGTGCTGCTGGGCCGCGGCTTGCGCGTCGCGCGCCAGTTCGGCCGGCGGCAACGGCGGCAGCGCCATCCGGCTGTCCAGCGCCGACTGCAGTTGGTTCTTCTGCGCCGCACGGTCGAGCTGCCACAGGCCCAGGCGCGCCGTCAGCGCCGTGAACAGGAGCGCGGCCACGAGCACGGCCCAGCGGCGCCCTGCCGATGTCATGGTGCCGCCCCGCGCCGATAATCCCGGGTCATGAAAACCGTGATGGTGTTGATCCTGCTGGCCGTGCTGGGGGCGCTGGCCGGCGCCGGCGTGCTGATGCTGCGCAAGGGCCGCGAAAACGACCCGCGCGGCAAGCACATGGCGCGTGCGCTGGCGCTGCGCGTGGGCCTGTCGGTGGCGCTGTTCCTGCTGATCATGCTGGGTTGGGCCATGGGCTGGGTGCGGCCGGGCGGGTTGCCCGTGGGCGGCTGACCACCGCCACCGGCCCGAAACAAAAAGCGCCGCGGCGTGCGGCGCTTTTTTGTGCCCGAAAGCTGGGTGCCTAGAGCCAGTACACCACCACGTACAGGCCGAGCCAGACCACGTCGACGAAGTGCCAGTACCAGGCCGCGCCCTCGAAGCCGAAATGGCGCTCTGGGGTGAAGTGCCCCTTCATGAGACGTAGTGTGATGAACAGCAGCATCAGCATGCCCACCAGCACGTGGAAACCGTGAAAGCCCGTGAGCATGAAGAAGGTGGAGCCGAAGATGCCCGAGCTGAGCTTGAGGTTCAGGTCGTTGTAGGCGTGGGCATATTCGTAGGCCTGCACGCCAATGAAAGTGGTGCCCAGGATCACCGTGACCCACATCCAGAAGATGGTCTTGCCGCGCTGGTTGGCGATGAGCGCATGGTGCGCGATCGTGAGCGTCACGCCCGACGTCAGCAGCAGCGCGGTGTTGATGGTGGGCAGCGGCCAGGGACCGATGGTCTGGAAGGGCTCCACGGTGCCGGCCGGCGAGGCGGTGATGCCGCCGCCGGCGCTGGGCCAGAGGGCCTTGAAATCGGGCCACAGGATCTGGTGGTCCAGGTTGCCCAGCATCGGCACCGAGTGCACGCGGGCCCAGTACAGCGCGCCGAAGAAGGCGGCGAAGAACATCACCTCGCTGAAGATGAACCAGCTCATGCTCCAGCGGTACGACACGTCGATGCGGTCGGAATACAGTCCGCCTTCGCTTTCGCGGATAGCCTGGCTGAACCACTGGAACAACACCGACAGCCAGATCACCATGCCGGCCAGCAGCACCCAGGCGGCCCAGCCGGCGCCGTTGACCCATTGGCCGGCGCCGAAGATCACCAGCAGGAGACCGAAGGCCACCATGACCGGGTGGCGCGAAGGCGCTGGCACGAAGTAATACGGTGTGTGCCCCGCAGGGGTCGTGGCTGACATGTTGAACTCTCTCCTCGATCCGAAATTCTGTTTGAAGCCGGTGCCGTCTTCAGACGGCCACGCCGCTGCCCACCACCCAGCGCACCAGCAGCACCAGCGCCAATACGAACACCACGGCACCCAGCACGCCGGCAATGGCCACGTGCACCGGGTTGAGCTTGCTCACGTCTTGCGCATAACCGTCGGAACGGCGAATGCCCAGGAAGGACCAGCCCACCGCGCGCATCGTCTGCAGCAGCGAGCCCGGACGGCTGGCGGCTTCGCGCAGATCACTCATGCCCCGGGCTCCTTGGTGACCACCGCGGCCGCCGCGCCCAGCGCGCCCGTCGGCGCCGCGGGCACCTTGCCGCCGACCTCGAAGAAGGTGTACGACAACGTGATCGTCGTCACGTCCTTGGGCAGCTTGGGGTCGATGACGAAGACCACCGGCCACTGCTTGCTCTCGCCCGGCGCCAGGATGTATTCATTGAAGCAGAAGCATTCCAGTTTGTTGAAGTGCGCGCTGGCCTGCATCGGCGCATAGCTGGGGATGGCCTGCGCGGCCATGGTGCGGTTCTGGATGTTCTTGAACTCGTACATCACGGTCGTGAGTTCGCCAGGGTGCACCTGCACCGATCGCTGCGCCGGCTTGAAATCCCAGGGTCCGCGCGCATTGGCGTCGAATTCGACGGTGATCAGCCGCGTGGTGTCGACCTGGGTGTTGGAAGCGGTGGCTCGCCCGCTCCAGTTCCCGGTCGCGATGCGCTGCTCGGACAGCGACAGCACGTTGATGCCCAGAGCGTCGCAGATGGCGCGGTACATCGGCACCAGCGCATAGCCGAAGCCGAACATCACCGCCACCACCACCAGCAGCTTCATCAGCATGCGGCGGTTGTCGGCGAAGGCCCGCAGCGCGGCGCGGTTCATGCAGTCAGCCCCCGAAAGCGACGATCTTGGTCACGAAGCCGATGGCGAAGACTGCCGCCACCGATGCCAGGATGAGCGCCAGCCGCAGGTTGGCCTTGCGTTGCCGTTCGGTCAGAGCCATGGCTTGCAGCTTCAACCCACCACCCGTGTCGCGGTGGCGTCCAGCTTGGGCGGCGTCTCGAAGGTGTGCCAGGGCGCCGGCGACGGCACTTCCCACTCCAGACCTTCGGCGGCTTCCCAGGGCTTCTGCGGCGCGGGCTGGCCCTGGCCGCGCATCATGGGAATGACGACGAAGACGAAGAAATACACCTGCATCAGCCCGAAACCGAACGCGCCCAACGAGGCGACGGCATTGAAATCAGCGAACTGCATCGGGTAGTCGGCATAGCGTCGCGGCATGCCGGCCAGCCCGAGGAAGTGCATCGGGAAGAAGGTGATGTTGAAGAAGACCAGCGAGCCCCAGAAGTGGATCTTGCCGCGCGTCTCGGAATACATAACGCCGGTCCACTTCGGGCCCCAGAAATAGACGCCGGCAAAGAGCGCGAACAGCGAACCCGCGACCAGCACATAGTGGAAATGCGCCACCACGTAATAGGTGTCCTGGAGTTGGATGTCGATCGGCGCCATGGCCAGGATCAGACCGGTGAAGCCGCCCATCGTGAACACGAACAGGAAACCCACGCTCCAGAGCATGGGTGTCTCGAACGTCATCGAGCCGCGCCACATGGTGGCCAGCCAGTTGAAGATCTTCACGCCCGTGGGCACCGCGATCAGCATCGTGGCGTACATGAAGAAAAGCTGCCCCGTCACCGGCATGCCGGTGGTGTACATGTGGTGCGCCCAGACGATGAACGACAAGATCGCGATCGACGCCGTGGCATAGACCATCGACGTGTAGCCGAACAGGCGCTTGCGCGCGAACGTCGGGATGATGGCGCTGACGATGCCGAACGCCGGCAGGATCATGATGTAGACCTCGGGGTGGCCGAAGAACCAGAAGATGTGCTGGTACATCACCGGGTCGCCGCCGCCGGCGGGGTTGAAGAAGCTGGTGCCGAAGTGGCGGTCGGTCAGCGTCATCGTGATCGCACCGGCCAGCACCGGCATCACAGCGATCAGCAGGTAGGCGGTGATGAGCCAGGTCCAGCAGAACAGCGGCATCTTCATCAGCGTCATGCCGGGCGCGCGCATGTTCAGGATGGTGACGATGATGTTGATGCTGCCCATGATGGAACTGGCGCCCATGATGTGCATGGCAAAAATGCCGGCGTCCATGCTCGGGCCCAT
Source organism: Burkholderiales bacterium (assembly GCA_011391855.1). GTDB lineage: Bacteria > Pseudomonadota > Gammaproteobacteria > Burkholderiales > Burkholderiaceae_C > Rubrivivax. Next base: position 8,261 of record JAABPT010000425.1, on the reverse strand, counting down.
CTGCAGCGTCAGCGGCGCATAGAGCGTCCAGCCCGCGGCGGGGGCGCCGCCGGGCATGAAGAACGAACCCGCGAGCATCAGCGCGGCCGGGATCAGCAGCCAGAAGCTGAGGTTGTTCATGCGCGCGAAGGCCATGTCCGCGGCACCGATCTGCAGCGGAATCATCCAGTTCGCGAAGCCCACGAAGGCCGGCATGATGGCGCCGAAGACCATGATCAGGCCGTGCATCGTGGTCAGCTGGTTGAACAGCTCGGGGTTCACGAACTGCAGCCCGGGCTGGAACAGCTCGGCACGGATGCCCAGGGCCAGCACGCCGCCCAGCATCAGCATCGTGAAGCTGAACAACAGGTACATCGTGCCGATGTCCTTGTGGTTGGTGGCGAACAGCCAGCGCCGCCAGCCATGCGGGTGGCCATGGGCGTGATCGTCGGCGTGGTGCGCGGGGTGGTCGAGTACGGCGCTCATCGGGGGAAATCCTCGGGCTGGATGCTGGAATTCGAAAGGACTACTTGCGGACGGCCACGACTTCGGCGGGCTGCACGAGCTTGCCGGTCTGGTTGCTCCACGAATTCTTGGTGTAGGTGATGACGGCGGCGAGCTCGGTGTCCGAGAGCTGCTTCCAGGCCGGCATGGCGCCGTTGGCCGCGCCGTTGAGCAGGATCTGCAACTGTGCCGCGGGGTCGTTCAACACGATGGCGCTGCCGTCCAGCGGCTTGATCGGGCCGGCGCCCTTGCCGTCAGGCCGGTGGCAGGCGGCGCAGTTGGCGTTGTAGACCTTCTCGCCACGCGCCACCAGTTCGGCCAGTTCCCAGGTCTTGCTGGGGTCGTCGGCCAGCGCCGCCATTTCCTTCATCTTGCCGTCGACCCAGGCCGCGTACTCGGGCTGGCTCAGCACCTTGACGTGGATCGGCATGTAGGCGTGTTCCTTGCCGCACAACTCGGCGCACTGGCCGTAGTAGTCGCCCGTCTTCTGGGCGCGGAACCAGGTGTCACGCACGAAGCCCGGAATGGCGTCTTGTTTGACGCCCAGCGAAGGCACCATCCAGGCGTGGATCACGTCGTTGGCGGTGGTCACGATGCGGATCTTCTTGTCCACCGGCACCACCAGCGGGTTGTCGACCTTGAGCAGGTAGTTGTCGCCCGCGGGCTGGCCAGCGTTGGACATCTCGCGGTGCGCCAGGTCCAGCGTGGACAGGAAGGCGATACCCTCGCCTTCGCCCTTCAGGTAGTCGTAGCCCCATTTCCACTGGTAGCCGGTGGCCTTGATGGTGAGGTCGGCGTTGCTGGTGTCCTTCATGGCCACCACGGTGCGCGTGGCCATGGCGCCCATGGCGATGACGATGAGCAGCGGCACCACCGTCCAGGCGATCTCCACACCCACGCTCTCGTGGAAATTGGCGGCCTTGTGGCCGAGCGACTTGCGGTGCTTCAGGATGGAATAGAACATCACCCCAAATACGCCGACGAAGATGACGACGCAGACGATGAGCATGAACCAGTGCAGCCAGGCCTGTTGCTCGGCAATGGCGGTCACCGGCGGGTGCAGGTTCAGCTGGCGCACGGCGGGGCCGCCCGGCAGGTCGTTCACGGCCAGGGCCGCCCCCGCAGCGAGGCTGGCGCCGAGGGTGAGCATCAGCCGGGACAGGCGGTGCCGCAGGAAGGTCGTCGTCTTCATCATCATGGATCAGTTCGGTTCGGATTCGGATGCACGGTTCGCCGGGGCCTGCCGCAGCGCCAGCCGCAGCTCGCGTGCGAAGGCGGCGCGTTGATCGGGCCACAGGTGACGACCGACACGGACGGTCTGGCCGCTGCCGCAGAGTTCGACCAGCGAGCCCTGCCCCGCGGCGGGCTCCACCGTCAGCCAGTCGGCGGTGAAGTCGGTTCGGGCAACGCGGTTGCCGTAGCTCTGCTGCACCTGCAGCGAGCGGCCCACCAGCGTGAGCGATTCGAAGTCGCCCGCGTGGCGCGCGAAGACCAGCAAGGCCAGGCCCACCAGCGTGAGTTCCAGCGCGGTGAAGACCAGCACGAACAGCGCGCCCTGCGCGTAGAAAAAGCCGCCGATCAGCAGCGACACGACGCACAGCGACAGGTAGACGGCGCCCATCTGGCGCGGCGTGGTCGAGCAATTGCGCTTGAGCAGCCACTGCAGCGCGCGCGGCGCACCTTGCCAGGCTTCCAGCACGATCTCGCGACCGAACACCCACGGCAGGCTGCGCGGGTGGCCAGGAGTCAGAGCCCAGGGGCGAGTGGCAAATGTGGCGGTCATGCGGGCGATAGGGGGTGGGGCATGGCGTTCGACGCATGGCCCGGGCGTTCCGGGCCTGCCCACGATGGGGCCGGATGATAGCGTAGCGACGCCGCCGCCACAGTGGGTCAAGTACGGTGGCGGCTGGCGCGCACCATGGCCCGCATGTCGTCCACGGCGACGGCGGTTTCGGCGGCCACGCGCGGGCGCGGCGCGGCGCGGAAGGCATGGCCGTAGACCACCTCGAAAGCCAGTCGCGGGCGGCCGTCCACGCCAGCGGCCGCCTCCAGGGCTTCGGCCAGCCGGCGGCGCCAGCGCGGCGTGCGCAGGCCGCCAAAGCGGTGCGGGTCGACATTGCCGCCGAGCTGACGCAACTCGGCCAGCAGCGCAGCGCCCGAGGGCCAGATCAGCGTGACCGTCTCCTGGTCCATCACCGGATCGGCAAAACCCGCGGCCACCAGCATGTCACCCAGGTCGTGCATATCCACGAAGGGGGCATGCGGCGGCGGCCAGCTGCGTGCGGCATACAGCGTGCGCAGACTCTGCAGCGAGCCGGGGCCCAGGGTCGAGAACATCAGGAATCCGTCGACCTGCAGCGCCCGGTGCCACGCGGCCATCACGGCCTGCGGGTCGATGGCGCCGTGCAGCCCCATGTTCGACCAGAGCAACTGGCCCTGGCCGGCACCCAGGTCGGCTTCGGACACCACGGCCGCAGGGCCGGCGGTCCAGCGCCGCGGCGACCACCACGGCACCTCCAGCCCCGCCAGGGTGGCATCACGCCGCTCCGGGTCAGCTTCCACCGCCAGCACCCGAGCTTGAGGATAGGCGGCCAGCAGCAGCGCCCGGCTGGCGCCGAGGAAGGCGCCCCAATCGATGACGGTTTCGGGCCTCAGCCTGACGACCGCAAGCCGCTCGGCCATGCGCCGCGCCACTTCTCCGTGCAGCCAGGGGGCCGACGGTGCACGCTGCATGCGTCGAAGCACCTGTGCCAGCGCCGCCGGGTCGAGCGGTCGGCGGGCGCTGCGCTCGTTCGGGGCCATGCGGGCAGTATATTGAGCCGATGCTTCTCCACACGGGCGCGAGGCTGAGCAGCCAGTGCGAGGTCTGCCGGCAGTGGGCTGCGAGCGCCCTGTGTGCAGACTGCGTGGCACGCTTTGCCGCCATGGTTCCGCGTTGCGCCCGCTGCGGGCTGCGCCTGGGATTGGCGGCACCGGCTTGCGGCGCCTGCCTGCGCGAGCCACCGCCCTTCGAGCACACCGTATGTGCCGCGGACTATGGATTCCCCTGGGACGCGCTGATCGCCGCGTTCAAATTCCAGGGCCGCGCCGAACTGGCGGCACCGCTGGCCGAACGCCTGCGGGTCGCAGTGGTGGCTGCCGACGTACCGCTGCCGCGCTGGCTGGTACCGGTGCCGCTGGCGCCGGCACGGCTGGCCGAGCGCGGCTACAACCAGGCCTGGGAGCTGGCGCGCCGGCTGGGGCGGGCGCTGGATGTGGCCGCCGACGCGGCGCTGCTGTGGCGACCGGCCGACCAGGCGCACCAGGCCGACTTGAACCGCGCCGAGCGCCAGCGCAACCTGCGCAGCGCGTTCATGACCGATCCGCGCCGCCGCGGCGACCTGCAGGGCAGCCGCGTGGTGCTGGTCGACGACGTCATGACCACCGGCGCCACTGCGCGCGAAGCCGCCGCCGCGCTGCTGCGCGGCGGCGCCGCGGCGGTCGACGTCTGGGTCGTGGCGCGCACGCCCGACCGGTGATCAGCATTGCCCGGGCCGTGCCCGCGCCCGCGCGGCGATACTGTTCGCGATGTTCCACATCGTCCTCGTCACGCCCGAGATCCCGCCCAATACCGGCAACGTGATCCGCCTGGCCGCCAACACCGGTTGCACGCTGCACCTGGTGGAGCCGCTCGGCTTCGCCATGGAAGACCGCCTGCTGCAGCGCGCCGGTCTGGACTATCACGAATACGTGAACGTGCGCCGCCATGCGTCGTGGGCCGCCTGGCAGCAGTCGGAGGCTCCCGACCCGGCACGCTGCTTCGCCTTCACGACCCACGGCTCGCAATCCTTCGGCGAGGTGCAGTACCGGCCCGGCGACTGGCTCGTCTTCGGCAGCGAAACGGCAGGGCTGCCCGCAGCGGTGCGCAACGAATTCCCACTGCAGCGGCGCGTGCGCCTGCCCATGCGCGCAGGCCAGCGCAGCTTGAATCTCAGCAACGCCGTGGCGGTGGCGGTGTTCGAGGCCTGGCGCCAGAACGGCTACGCCGTCGGTGCGTAGAGCCGTGTCCGACAACTACTCGCCGCTGGCGCTTTCCGCGTTCTCGGCCCGCGCCTGGCGCGCCATCAGCCGCATCATGGCCTGCACCGGGGCCACGCGGCCTTCGAGCACCTCGACCACGGCTTGCGTGATCGGCATTTCCACGCCCAGTGCGCGCGCCCGTGCCAACACGGTGGGCGCGCTGAGCACGCCCTCGGCGACATGGCCCAGCGACTGCAGGGCCGCGGGCAGCGGCTGCCCAGCCGCCAGCAGCAGGCCCACGCGGCGGTTGCGCGACAACTCGCCGGTGGCGGTGAGCACCAGGTCGCCCAGGCCCGACAAGCCCATGAAGGTATCGGCGCGGGCGCCCAGCGCCAGCCCCAGGCGCGTGATCTCGGCCAGGCCGCGCGTGATGAGCGCGGCGCGGGCGTTCAGCCCCGCCTCGGGCATGCCGTCGACGATGCCGGTGGCGATGGCCAGCACGTTCTTCACCGCGCCGCCGACTTCGACACCGACCACATCGGTGGAGGTGTAGACGCGCAGCACGTCGCCATGGAAGGCTTCGACGGCCGCCGCGGTGAGGTCGGCGTCGGTGCTGGCCGCCACCAGTGCCGTCGGCTGGCCGCGCGCCACCTCGAGCGCAAAGCTGGGGCCGGAAAGCACGCCGCAGGGCAGCCCGGGACGCAGTTCACGCGCAATCTCGTGGCCGAGCGCGCCGCTGCCGGCTTCGAATCCCTTGCACAGCCACAGCGCCGCGCGCTCTTTGGGCCATGTCGAAAGCTGCCCGCGCAAGCCGGCCATCGGCGTGGCAATCACTGCCAGGCCGCCACGGGCAAAGTCCAGCGCCTCTTCGCGGTCGGCCGTCACACGCAGCCCGGCGGGCAACGGCACTTCGGGCAGGTAGCGCCGATTGCGCCGCTCGTGCACAATGTCCACCGCCTGCGCCGGGTCGCGCGCCCACAGCATCACGGGATGGCGTGGCGCGGCCGCGATGGCCAGCGCCGTGCCCCAGGCACCGGCGCCGAGCAGGGCGATCTTCATGGCGGCTGGAGCGCAGGCTGCCGGCCGCCGGAACTTCAGTTGGCCGAGGTGATGATGCCCGAGCCGTTGCCGCCGCCCTGGGCCGCGGCAGCCTGTTGCTGCTGGGCTTCGAACATGGCCTGGAAGTTGACTTCGGTGAGCAGGATCGGCGGGAAGCCGGCGCGCGTGCAGACGTCGGAAACGATGGCGCGCAGGTAGGGATAGATCATCTGCGGGCAGACGATGCTGATGATGCCTTGCATCTGGTCCTGCGGCACGTGGCGGATCTCGAAGATGCCGGCCTGCTTGGCTTCCACCAGGAACAGCACCTTGTCCTTGACCTTGGTCGTGACGGTGGCGGTGACGGTGACTTCATAGATGCCGTCGGCCACCGTGTTGGCCGCCATGGCCAGGTTGATGTCGACCTGCGGCTGCGCCTGCTCGAGCAGGATGCCCGGGGAATTGGGCTGCTCCAGCGACAAGTCCTTCAGGTACATGCGCTGGATCTGGAAAACGGGGGTCTCGTCGGCCATTTGTGGGTGGTTCCGTGGTGTCAAAGCCTGCCGCCGGACGGGGGCAAACCGCAACCTCGCATTATCACCGAGGCTTCATGACAGGCGCCGGGTCGCCGCGCGGCAAAACGTGATCAACGCCCCAGCAGGGGCAGCAGGCCGCCGCGCTGGTCGAGCGCGATGAGCTCGTCGCAGCCGCCGACATGCGTTTCGCCGATGAAGATCTGCGGCACCGTGCGGCGGCCGGTGAGTTGCATCATGCGTGCGCGCTCGGCGGGGTCGAGGTCGATACGGATCTCCTCGATGCTCTCCACGCCGCGCTGCTTGAGCAGGGCCTTGGCGCGCAGGCAGAACGGGCACACCTGCGTGGTGTACATCTTCACCGGGGTCATGAGCTCATCCTGTAGCGACAAAACCGCGGATTGTTCCGCGGCCTGCAAGCCCATGCGGGCAGGGACGTCAAGCCGACTTGTCGACCGGAAAACCGGCCTCGCGCCAGGCACCGATGCCGCCGGCCAGCGACACGGCCTTCTCGTGCCCGGCCTTGCGCAGCTGCGCCGCGGCGCGGCTCGAGCGGGCGCCGGAGGCGCAGATCAGGATCACGGGCAGCGTCTTGTTGGTGGGCAGTTCCTTGGCACCGTCCAGCTTGCCCAGAGGCACGTTGCGGGCGCCCGCGGCATGGCCAGCGGCATATTCGGCCGGCTCGCTGACGTCGATGACGACGCCCTTCTCGCGGTTGATCAGGCGCACCGCCTCGGCCGTGCCCACCGAAAGCGCGCCCCCGCCGCGGCCCACCATCGGCCACAGCAGCATGGCGCCGGAGGTGATGGCGATGAAGAAGAGGATCCAGTTGTCGACGAAGAAGCTCACGGCGCGCCTAAATTTGCAGGTGTCGTTGCAGGTGACCTGCAAAACCGCGAATTATAGAATCCGGCCCATGCACAAGCTCGTACTCATCCGCCACGGCGAGTCCACCTGGAACCTGGAGAACCGGTTCACCGGCTGGACCGACGTTCCCCTCACCGACACCGGCGTCGAACAGGCCCGGCAGTCCGGCCGCCTGCTCAAGGAAGCCGGCTACGACTTCGACGTCGCCTACACCTCGGTGCTCAAGCGCGCGGTGTGGACGCTGTGGCACTGCCTGGACGAACTCGACCGCACCTGGCTGCCGGTGCTGCACGACTGGCGGCTGAACGAACGCCACTACGGCGCGCTGCAAGGTCTGAACAAGGCCGACATGGCGCGCGAGTTCGGCGCCGAACAGGTGCTGATCTGGCGCCGCAGCTACGACACGCCGCCGCCGGCGCTGACCGCCGACGACCCGCGCGGCCAGAGCGGCGACATCCGCTACTCGCGGCTGGAGCCAGGTCAGGTTCCGCTCACCGAGTGCCTGAAGGACACCGTGGAGCGTGTGCTGCCGTGCTGGCACGAACGCATCGCGCCGGCCATCCGCGGCGGCCAGCGCTTGCTCATCGCCGCCCACGGCAACAGCATGCGCGCGCTGGTGAAATACCTCGACGGCATCAGCGACGCCGACATCGTGGGGCTGAATATCCCCAACGGCATCCCGCTCGTCTACGAGCTCGACGCCGACCTGAAGCCGATCAGGAGCTACTACCTCGGCGACGCCGAGGCCGCGGCCAAGGCGGCCGCTGCCGTGGCGGCACAGGGCAAGGCCTGACAGCATGAGCGCCTTTCTGCTGCGCCTGCCGATCTCGGGCCTGTGGTGCTCGCCGTACGGGTGTACGGCTGCGCTCCTCGACCCAAGCTCGGCACGCTCGCGACGAAATTCGCTCACGCTGTGATGCTGCGGGCGCCCGCCCGGTGATCCCGTCTGCGCAGCGCGTGCTGTCGGTCATCGCGCCGATGACGCAGCTGAATACGCCGTACCCGAGCACGGCGTATCTCACCGGCTTCCTGCGCTCGCGCGGCATCGACGCGGTGCAGGTCGACCTGGCGCTGGCGCTGGTGCTGGAGCTGTTCTCGCCCAGCGGGCTGCAGGCAGTGCAAGAGTGCATCGCCGCGCTGCCGGCGGACCGGCGCACGGCGCGCGTGGACGCCTTCGACGCCGCCTTCGAGCGCTACCGCAGCAGCATCGGGCCCACGCTGGCCTTCCTGCAGGACCGCGACCCGACGCTGGCGCACCGCATCGCGACACGTGCCTTCCTGCCCGAAGGACCGCGCTTCGAGTCGCTGGACGTCTACGTGGATCCGGGCGACCCCGCAGGC
>JAABPT010000342.1 GCA_011391855.1 Burkholderiales bacterium | reverse complement strand
GGCAGCAAGGTCGCGCGGGCGGAGTTCTCCGACGTCTACGCCTCGGCGCTGAATGGCTCCGGTGCCAACGCCGTCGGTATCGGCACCAAGCTGTCGGCGGTGGCGCAGCAGTTTTCGCAGGGCAACATCACCACCACGGAGAACCCGATGGACCTGGCGATCAACGGAGCCGGTTTCTTCCAGGTGAGCGACGGCATCAATCCGCCGCTGTTCACGCGCAATGGCCAGTTCAAGGTCGACCGCGAAGGCTTCATCGTCAACAACGCCGGCCTGCGGCTGATGGGCTACCGCGCTGACGAGATGGGCATCGTCCAACCCGGACAGGTGCTCCAGCTCAAGCTGCCCACGGCCGGTGTGAGCCCGGCGCCGACGACCGAGATGGAGGTCGAGATGAATCTCGACGCGCGCCAGGCTGTGACGCTGCCCGTCGCGGCTCCGATGATCGACTTCGCCGACGCGGAGACCTATAACAACGCCACTTCCTTGACTGTCTACGACGCCAAGGGTCAGGAAGTGGCGCTGACCTACTACTTCCAGAAGTCGGCCACCGACACCTGGAATGTCTTCGCCACGGCCAATGGCGTCCCCATTGCCGGCACCGCTGCTGCCCCCGAGCCGGTGACGACGATCGAGTTTCCGGCCGACGGGTCAGCGCCCCTCGCGCCTGCGGGTCTGGTGAGCTTCGACGTGCCGGCGAGCACCAACCTGCAAGGTGCCGAGACGCTGGCCATCACCGGCGTCACGCTCGACGTGTCCGCCGCGACGCAGTTCGGCTCGCCTTTCGGCGTCACCGATCTGCGCCAGGACGGCTACTCGGCAGGCCTGCTGACGTCGATCTCGATCGAGGCCGACGGTGTCATCAATGCGCGTTATTCGAATGGGCGCTCGCGGCCGGCGGGCCAGGTCGAGATCGCCAACTTCCGCAACCCGCAGGGGCTGCAGCCGGTGGGCGACAACGCCTGGGCGCGCACGCTGGCTTCGGGCGACCCCGTGGCGGGCGTGCCGGGCGACGGCTCGCTGGGCCTGCTGCAGGCCGGCGCGCTGGAAGAGTCCAATGTCGACCTCACCGGCGAGCTGGTCGCCATGATCACCGCGCAGCGCAGCTACCAGGCCAATGCGCAGACCATCAAGACGCAGGACCAGGTGCTGCAGACGCTGCTGAACCTGCGCTGAAGCGGGGATCCTGAGCAATGGACCGCCTCATCTACCTGGCGATGTCCGGCGCCAAGGCCACGCTGCAGCGCCAGGACCAGCTCGCCAACAACTTGGCCAATGCGTCGACCAACGGGTTCCGTGCCGAGCTGCAGGCGTTTCGTGCCGTGCCGGTGCGCGGCGACGGCGCCAGCACCCGCGTCTACGCGCTCGAATCGTCGGTCGGCCACGACCCCCGTAGCGGCCCGGTGCAGGCCACCGACCGGTCGCTGGACGTGGCCTTGCAGGGCGCCGCCTGGCTGGCCGTGCAGGCGCTGGACGGCACCGAGGCCTACACCCGCGCCGGTGCGTTGCAGGTCAGTGCCGAGGGTCAGCTCGTCACGCCTGGGGGCCTGCCGGTGCTGGGCGACGGCGGGCCGATCACGTTGCCGGCCAATGCCGCGGTGGACGTGGCCAGCGACGGTACGCTCACCACGCAGGTGGGCAGCGACCCGCCGCAACCGGCCGGCCGCCTGAAACTGGTCACGCCCGAGGTAGCGCTGACGCGCGGTGAGGACGGCCTGTTCCGCGCCGAGGCGGGCGAACTGGCGGCCGACCCGGCGGCACGGCTGCAGTCGGGCGCGCTGGAGGGCTCCAACGTCAGCCCGGTGGAGACCATGGTGGCCATGATTGCCGCGGCGCGCCAGTTCGAGCAGCAGATGAAGGTGCTGCAGGGTGCCGAGCAGCGCGAGCAGGCGGCTTCGCGGCTGCTGTCGCCGCAGTGACCCGGAGAAGGCGCGCTGCCGGGCCTCTTTTCAGCGGCTGGGCGCCCAACAGATCGGTCCACCATCGGGCCACCCTTCGAAGGATGCGCAGACCATGATCCGATCGCTCTGGATTGCCAAGACCGGCATGGAAGGCCAGCAGACCAAGCTGGACTCGATTGCCAACAACTTGGCCAATGTCGGCACCAACGGCTACAAGCGCGCCGGCGTGGTGTTCGAAGACCTGATGTACCAGAACCTGCGCAGTGCCGGTGCCGCCAGTTCCGACCAGAGCCAGCTGCCCACCGGGCTGCAGGTGGGGCTGGGCACCCGGGTCGCGGCCTCGACGCGCAACTTCAGCCAAGGCACCTTGCAGCAGACCGGCGGCAATCTCGACGTCGCCATCAAGGGTCAGGGCTTCTTCCAGATCCAGCTGCCCGACGGCAGCACCGGCTACACGCGCGACGGTGCCTTCCAGGTCGACGCCAACGGTCAGCTCGTGACCCAGGCCGGGCACACCGTGCAGCCCGGCTTCTCGATCCCGGCCAATGCCACCGGCGTGACGATCACGCCCGACGGCACCATCAACGTCACGCTGCCGCAGCAGGTGGCGCCGCAGTCGGTGGGCCAGCTGCAGCTGGCGTCCTTCGTCAATCCGGCGGGGCTGGAAGCGCGCGGCGGCAACCTGTTCACGGAAACCGAGGCCTCGGGCACCGCCAACGTCGGCACCCCGGGTGCCGACGGCCTGGGCCTGGTGCAGCAGGGCTTCGTGGAAGGCAGCAATGTCAACGTGGTGGAGGAACTGGTGTCGATGATCGCCACCCAGCGCGCCTACGAGATCAACTCCAAGGCCATCCAGACCAGCGACGAGATGCTGCAGAAGTTGAGTCAGCTGTGAGCGTGCGCAAGCTGCCGAGCACCCTGGTGCAAGCTGCCGGCCTGCTGGCGCTGCTGGTGCAGGACGAGTCACCCGCCGCGCTGCAGCGCGCTGCCCACGCCGGCTGGTACCAGGAAGCCTGGATCGCGCGCCACGTGCAGCGCCAGCGTGGCGAGGCTTGCGACCCGCGGGC
>JAABPT010000341.1 GCA_011391855.1 Burkholderiales bacterium | reverse complement strand
TGGGCGGTGCCACCTTCGCCTGGCGTGCCGTGGTCGAAGAAGGCAAGTCCATCGAGGCCAGGAGCTGACACCATGATCCACACCATCGGCATCGATATCGGCTCCGGCGCCGTCAAGTCCGTGCTCTTCCGCCACGACGGCGAGGGCAGCACCCCCGTCTGGCTGGCCAAGCGCTGCGAGCGCATCCGCAGCCGCGACCCCATGACGCTGGCCCGGCAGGGCTTTGACGACGTGCTCGCCGACGCGGGGCAGGCTGCGGAGGACATCGCCTACACCGCCACCACCGGTGAAGGCGAGAACGTCAAGTTCGCCACCGGCCACTTCTATTCGATGACCACCCACGCCCGCGGCGGCGTCTTCCTGGACCCCGAGGCACGCGCCGTGGTCGATATCGGCGCGCTCAACGGCCGGGCCATCAGCGTCGACGAACGAGGCAAGGTGCTGAGCTACAAGATGACGAGCCAGTGCGCTTCGGGTTCGGGCCAGTTTCTGGAGAATATCGCGCGCTATCTGGGCGTGGCGGTGGAGGAGATCGGCCCGCTGTCGCGCAGCTCGCAGGACCCGGAGAAGGTGAGTTCCATCTGCGCCGTGCTGGCCGAGACCGACGTCATCAACATGGTCAGCCGCGGCATCGCCACACCCGACATCCTGAAGGGCATCCACCTCTCGATGGCTTCGCGCATCGTCAAGCTGTTGAAGGTCACGGGTGTGAAGGATGGCGTGGCGCTGCTCACCGGCGGCCTGGCGCTGGACAGCGGTCTGCTGGCCGCCATCCAGGAAGAAATGGTCAACGAGAAGGTGAAGGTGCAGGCGCGTGCTCACCCGGACTCGATCTACGCCGGCGCCATCGGGGCGGCGCTGTGGGGTGCGTTCCGGCACTCGCGGCTGAGTCAGCTCGAGACCGTGGCCGCCGCCTGAACCAAGAGCCAGCACCGTCACCGTCGGGATCAACAACGACCGAGCCGCCTGCCGCGCCCGGAAGCCGGTGCGTCGGTGCGCCGACGCATCGGACACGGGCCGTTATGCCGCAGGCAGCGGCCTGCGCGCGATCAGCGTCGAGAAGCGCTTCACCAGGCCGCGCGGGGCCTCGAAGTCTTGCTCGCTGTCGTGCAGCAGCGTCCAGCCGTCGAAAGCCTGGCGCAGGTCGTCGCAGCCGAACAGACAGTAGGCCCCTGCGTCGAACATGTCCAGGTAGGTGGTGCCTTCGATCAGCACGTTGACGACCGCCACGCCGCCCGGCCGCACGGCGTCCCGCAAGCGCAAGAGCTGGCGCCGCGCGTCCGGGCAGGCGAAGAACATCAGCAGCCCGATCGAGACGACGGCGTCGAAAGCCTCGCGCGGCGGCAGGTGCTCGCGCAGGTCGGCCCGCGCGGCCGTGATGGGCAAGTGGTGCGTGGTGGCCAGCGCCTGCAGGTGGGTGATCGCCGCCGCGCTGCCGTCCAGCGCCAAGACCGTGCAGCCACGCTGCGCCGCGGCCAACGCCAGGTTGCCCAGGCCGCAACCGCAATCGAGCACCTGGCCTTGCAGGAAGGGCAGTGCCGCCTGCTCGAAGGGGTTGAGCTGCAGTTCGCCGGCCGCCAGCTGACGCTGGAACTGCGCGTCGAAGTAGCGGACGCTGGCGGTGGGCTCCATGGGGTGAAAGTCTAGTTCAGGGCCGGATCAGAACTCGTAGCTCACGGCGGCGTACACCGAGCGGCCCATGCCCGGCACCACCGTGCCCCAGGGCACGCCGTTGATGCTCATCGTCTTGCCCTGGCCGACGTAGGCCCCGCCGAGCGGCAGCGCGTACAGCTTGTCCATCAGGTTCTCGATGCCGAAGTCGACCCGCACCTGCTTCCAGGTATGGCTGGCGCGCAGGTTGACGAGGCCGTAGCCGGCGGTGCGGATTTCGTTGCGCACCTCGGACAGCTGGTCCTTGGCCTGCACCAGCACGACTTCGACGGCGTTGTCCCACCCGCCCTGCCGGTGCGTCAGCGTGAGGCGCGCATTCAGCGGCATGATGTTGTACAAGCCCTGGCCCGTGTCGCGGTTCTTGCCGTCGGTGACGTTGACCACACCCTCCAGGCCCCCCCGGCCCCAGCCGCCCTCGGTCAGCGGCATGTGGCCCGAGAGGTCGACGCCGACCAGTCGCGCCGACTGGTTGGCGTACTGCAGCACCACGAAGGCGTCGGTCGCCGTGCTGGTGGCCGGGCAGGCCGAGCCGGGGATGAGGGCCGTGGTGCAGCGCACGGCGTCGATGAAGTCCGTCACTTGCGTGACGTAGGGGGTGGCCCTGAAAGCCCAAGTCCGGTCGGCCGCGTGCCAGTCGAAGGTGGCGCTCAGCGTGTGCGCCACTTCCGGCTGCAGGTCGGGGTTGCCCACGTAGCCGTTGCCGTCGCCGACGAAGTTGTTCATCGTCGCCGCCATCGCCCAGGTCGACCACGCATAACGCTCGTAGAGGTTCGGCGAACGCACCTTGCGGGCGACGCCGACCTCGATGTCCAGGCTGGCGTTCGGCGTGTGGCGCAGCAGCGCGGTCAGGTCCCAGTTGTCGTCGTTGCGCTCACGGTCCAGGGCGTTGAAGCGCGCCGCGTCGGCCGCCTGGCTGCCCGAAGCGCCGGCGGCGGTGCTGTAGCCGCGCACGTCGCCGGTGTTGGCATGCACTCGTTCGTAGCGGGCACCGAGCAGGGTGGTCCACTGCTCGCCGGTGCGTGCCTCCCACTCGGCGTAGGCGGCCGCGCGGTCGCGCTGGCCGTCGGCGATATTCAGGAACGTGCCGGGCCACATGCCGCCGCCGGACGCTGGCCACCAGTCGTCCAGCCGGTAGCGCTGGAACTCGCCGCCCAGGCGCAGCGTCCCTTGCTCGCTCAGTTCGAGGCTGGCCTTCAGCGTGAGGCCGCTATTGGTGCTGGCGGTCAGCATCGGCATGCCGGCGGCGCAGCTGTTCGGCGCGCCGCCCAGCGGTGCGCAAGGAACGCCGTCGCCCGAGAG